>JAVBRE010000167.1:0-6389 GCA_031548325.1 Desulfovibrionaceae bacterium | reverse complement strand
CGATTTCGGCGGCGGTCATGTGCCGAAGAGTACACTCCCGCCGCCGAAATCTTGCCTTCCTTGTGTCGCATCCAAACCGCGCCGCTACTTATTCGAATTCTAAATCAAAATTGCTTCCTGCCATTTTGATTTATCGGCTGCGGCGGGAACGCGGTCCCGCCTTGCCTCCGAAATGTTTCGCATTTCGTTGCGGCATCCTGCCGCGTATTCCAATTCCAAATAAAATTATCGCAATTTTTATTTGGAATTACCCAGCTGTTTCAGGCCTTCCAAAAGCAGCTTCCAGACCCGTTCGGTCGAAGAACGGCTGAGGGTTTCTTCGGTCGAGTGCGCGCCGGTGATGGTGGGGCCGATGGCGATATAGTCCGCCGTCCGGCCCAGAGCCTTGAATTTTTCCGCGAAAATGCCGCATTCCAGGCCGGCGTGAATGCCTTCCACCACCGCCTCCCTGCCGAACAGACTCGCGTGGGCCTGTAGAAAAACCCGCCGCAGTTGCGAATCCGGGTCATACTCCCAGGCCGGGTAATCGCCGAAAAATTCCGCCCGCGCGCCCACAGACGCGGCCAGAGCGCCGATCTGCCCGCAGATGAGTTCTTTCAGACTGCCAAGCGAGCTGCGCGAGAGGCAGGAAAAGGTCAGCCCTTCTTCTTCTGTCGCCACCACGGCGAAGTTGTTCGAACTTTCAGGCAGACTCTGCCCGGTCATGTTCAAGTCCATGCTCATCACGCCATGAGGCATGAGCAGCATGACCGTCAAAGCTTTGCGCGTCGTCTCTTCGCTGAACACCGCGTCGGCCCTTGCCGCTTCGCTGAGATCCAGGCGCAGATCCGCGCCGTCGGCGGCCCGCAATTCGTGCCGGAACAGGCCCAGCAGACGGTCCAGTTCCCCCTGTACAGCCGCTCTGTCCGCTCCTGTGCAGATCGTTGCCGTCGCGGCTGTGGGTATGACGTTGCTGGCAAGACCGCCGTCGACATGGACCAGATGCAGCCCGTAAGCGCGCATCAGCGCATCCAGACAGCGGCCCAGCAAGCGGTTGGCGTTGCCGCGCTGTTTGTGGATTTCGATCCCGGAGTGGCCCCCGGCCAGACCGCTCACGCTGACGGTGAAAAAAACGTGGTCGGCATGATCGGGCAGCGAGACCAGGGCCGTTCTTTTCAACGGCAGAATCACGCGGCTGCGGCGGCCGCCCGCGCAACTTGCGCAGAACACGCCGTCCTGCTCGGAGTCGAGGTTGATAAAAGACGAGCCCGAGAGGCAAGCCGCGTCAAAATGCTTGGCCCCGGCCATGCCGGTTTCCTCTTCCGTGGTGATGACCATCTCCAGCGGCGGGTGGGGGATATTTTCGGCCTCGAGCAAGGCCAGCATATAGGCCAGGGCGATGCCGTTGTCCGCGCCCAGGGTGGTGCCGTCCGCGCGCACGGACTCGCCGTCCGTCAGCAGGCGCAACGGATCGCTCGCGAAGTCGAAAGAGAGGCCTTCGCTCTTGACCTGGACCATATCCATATGCCCTTGCAGAATGACGGGTTTCGCTTCTTCGCAACCCGGCGAAGCCGGTTTTTTGATGCATATGTTGTTCTGTTCGTCCTGAACCGCGGCAAAGCCCCGCTCTTCGGCGAAACGCAGCAGATAGTCGCTGACCGCCTTTTCATGGCCGGAGCCGCGGGGAATCTTGGCCAATTCGGCAAAATGCCGGAAACATTCTTTGGGTTCCAGATCGCGCACATCCATGCGAGCACCTCCTGCGGCGGATTCTTCATGTACCATATACCAAAGATACGGCGCAGGCAAAAAGGCTTCGTCCGGCCGCCGCGTGAGGGCCGTTTCTGAAAAGATGGGGTTTGTTCTTCCGGCAAGGAAAATGCTGATTCCAAGTCGGGGATAGTACTTTCATGGTACAGCCCCGACTTGGAATCAGCATTTGACGCGGCCGGAAGAAAAAAAACGCTTTTCAGAAGCGACCCTATAAGACGCGGCGGCCGGAAACAAAGCGCCTGTTCCAGTAGTCCACGCTCAGACTTTCCTCACGGATGCGCCCGCCCGTGCTGGGACTGTGGATGAACTTGTTGCCGCCGGTGTAGATGCCCGTATGCAGCCCGGCCCGGCGGGAGATGCGAAACACCACCACGTCGCCCGGACGCAGGTCCCGCCGCTTCACGGTTCTGCCGGCGGATGCCTGGTCCACGGTCCGACGCGGCAGGTTCACGCCATACTGCGCGTAAGTCCAGCAAATGAAGCCGGAACAGTCAAATCCGGTCTGCGGAGTGCTTCCGCCGCTCTTGTATTTGGTCCCGATCTGCGTGCGGGCGGTGGAAACCACCGCATCGCCGCTCAAAGGGCCGCGCGTGACCGGTTCTGGCGCGATGCTGCGCTTGCCGCAGCCTTGCAGCATACAAAACGCCAGCAGAGCGATCAAAAGGGCGGCCGGGCGGTATGAGACAACAGGAATCCGCAACATTTAGACAATATATTGAAAAAATCTAGAAAAGACCAGCCCCCGAAGCAGACAAAGTTGACGGAATTGCTGTATCAATCAAAATAATATCAAATTAAATCAAAATATTATATACTTGATGCTTGCTTCGATACCGTGTATACATCATACCCTCACGGCAAAGCGGCTCAACATGGATTTTTTCACCGCGCCCGCCGCAGCGGGACCGGCCTGGAGGACGCATGCGCAGCGACCAAATGAAATCGGGCATCACCAGAATTCCCCATCGTTCGTTGTTCAAGGCCGCGGGCCTGACCGACGAGGAACTGGCCCGCCCCATTATCGGCATAGTCAACGCCCAGAACGACATCATTCCCGGCCACGTGCATCTGGGCAGCATCACCGAGGCCGTGAAAGCGGGAGTGCGCATGGCGGGCGGCACGCCGCTGGCTTTTCCGGCCATCGGAGTTTGCGACGGCATCGCCATGGGGCATGACGGCATGCGTTACTCTCTCATCAGCCGCGAGCATATCGCCGACTCCGTGGAAATCATGGCCATGGCCCATCCTTTTGATGCCCTGGTCTTTGTGCCCAACTGCGACAAGATCGTGCCCGGCATGATCATGGCGGCCCTGCGCCTGAACATACCGAGCATTTTTGTCAGCGGCGGCCCCATGATGGCCGATCACGCGGGCGGCCGCAAAGTGACGTTGTCCAATGCTTTTGAGGCGGTGGGGGCGGTCGGTCTCGGCGCCATGAGCGAGGCGGATGCGCGGGAGATCGAAGACAACGCCTGTCCCGGCTGCGGTTCTTGCGCGGGCATGTTCACGGCCAACTCCATGAACTGCATGACCGAAGTGGTGGGCCTGGGCCTGCCCGGCAACGGTACCATTCCGGCGGTCAAGGCGGCCCGTATCCGTCTGGCCAAGCATGCGGGCATGAAAATCATGGAACTGCTGGAAAAGAACATCCGGCCGCGGGACATCGTGACCAAAGATTCGCTGCACAACGCGCTGACCGCCGACATGGCGCTCGGCTGCTCGTCCAACACGGTTCTGCACCTGCCCGCCATCGCTCACGAAGCGGGCATCAAACTCGAGCTTGAAAGCATCAACGCCATCAGCAAGTGCACCCCGCAACTGGTGAAGCTGAGCCCGGCCGGGCCCGATTCTCTGGCCGACCTGGACATGGCCGGGGGGCTGTCCGCCGTGCTGAACGAACTGCTCGGCTACGGCCTGCTGAACAAGAATTGCATCACCGTCACCGGCAAGACCGTGGCCGAAAACGTGCGGGATGCGAAGGTCAGAGACGCCTCCGTCATTCGGCCAAAAGAAAAGGCCTATTCCGCGGACGGCGGGCTGGCCGTTCTTTGGGGCAACCTGGCTCCGGACGGGGCGGTGGTCAAAAAGGGCGCGGTTCTGCCTGAAATGATGGTCCATAAAGGCCCGGCCAGGGTTTTTGACAGCGAAGAAGATTGCGTCGCCGCTCTACTGGCGAAAAAAGTCAAACCCGGCGACGTGCTGGTGGTGCGCTATGAAGGCCCCAAGGGCGGCCCCGGCATGCGCGAAATGCTGGCTCCCACGGCGACTCTGGCCGGCATGGGCCTGGACAACAGCGTGGCCCTTATCACCGACGGCCGTTTTTCCGGCGCGTCGCGCGGGGCATCCATCGGACACATCTCCCCCGAAGCCGCCGCCGGCGGCCTGATCGGCCTGATTGAAGAAGGGGACGGCATCAGCATCGACATCCCGAACAACAAACTGGAACTTCTGGTGGACGAAGCCGCTCTCGCCAAACGCCGGGCCGTCTGGAAGCCCGTAGAAAAACCCGTGCCCCACGGCTATCTGAAACGCTATCGCCGGCTGGTCACATCCGCCAACACCGGCGCTGTTTTCGCCGATGAATGAGCAATCGAATATGTTCGACACATCCTATTTAAGGAGAATCGCCCGATGAAACCACGTCTCTTCTCCCTGCTGTCGGCCCTGCTTTTCTGCGCCGTGATCGCCGCGCCCGCCCTGGCGGCGCCCAAGATCATCAAACTGGGCACCACCGTCAACGAACAGGACAGCTTTCAGGTGGCCGCCCTGAAGTTCGGCGAACTGGTCAAAGAACGTACCAAAGGGGCTTTTGTCGTTGAAGTATACCCCAACGCCGCCCTTGGCGACGAACGCACCATGCTGGAAGGCATGCAGATGGGCACCCTGGACATGGGCCTCATCACCAGCGGGCCTTTCGTGAACTTCGTGCCCGAATTCGGCATGCTGGACATGCCTTTCCTGTTCGCCAACAACGCCCAGGCCTATAAAATTCTGGACGGCGAAATCGGCCGGAGCATTCTGGGCAAATTGGACGGCGCGGGCATCAAGGGCCTGGCCTATGCCGAGCGGGGCTTTCGCAACCTTACCAACAGCAAACGCCCGGTAGTCAAGGCTGAAGACATCAAGGGTCTGAAAATCCGGGTGATGGAAAACGAGGTCTACACCTCTTCTTTCCGCGCGCTGGGCGCCAACGCCGTGCCCATGGCCTGGACCGAAGCCCTGACGGCCTTTCAGCAGGGCACCGTGGACGGTCAGGAAAACCCGGTCAACGTCATTCACGCCTTCAAGCTATGGGAATCGCAAAAGTACCTGACCATGACCCGCCATGCTTACGCGGCGGCCATTTTCACCATGAGCAAGGCCCTGTTCGACAAGCTGCCCGCCGACGTGCAGAAAATCGTGAAGGATGCGGCCCAGGAAGCGGCCGTGTATGAACGCGCCTGGGTAGCCGACAACGAATCCCGCCAACTGGCGGACCTCAAAAAAAACGGCATGCAGGTCGTGGAAACTCCGGATCTGGCCAGCTTCAAGGCCGCCGTGCAGAGTGTTTACGGCAAGTATCCGCAGTACGCCGAAGGTTTGAAGCGCATCCAGCAGGCTCTGGCGCAGTAGCCCCGGAACCTGGCGCATGGTTTTCGAAAAACACAGCCGCTTTCGCGGCGCGCCGGGGGCCGCCTTTTTGCCCCCGGCGGTTTTGCATAGGACATTTTACCGTTGAGGTTATATAATTCAAGGTTCGCCAAACATGCTGTCTTGTTCACATACCATAGCAAAATTACACAGACAAAACGACACGCTTCGCGAGCATCCGCTTCGCGTCCGCCGAGCAATTTCATTTTGAAATTGCTCCCCGCCAGGGAGGTCCGATGGCAATCATCAACGCCGTACACAAACTGAGCGACTGGCTGGACAAGGCCTGCGCCGTGATCTGCATCGCCTGCCTCACGGCCATGGTGCTGCTCACCGGGGCGCAGATCGTCTGCCGCATGTATTTCACCGCCCTGGTCTGGAGTGAGGAGCTCTCCCGCTATCTGCTGGTCTGGTCCACCTTTCTCGGCGCGAGCTGCGTATACAAAAAACTGGGACACATCAACGTCACGGTCATTCGCGACATCTTCCCGCCGGCCGCCCAAAAAGCCATGCAGGTGCTGACCCATCTGCTGTGCGGCGCCTTCTTTCTCATGGCCGTGTATTACGGGGTCAAGTACATGGGCTTTCAGACCAGGCAGCTTTCCGCGGCCATGCGCATTCCCATGCACTGGATGTATCTGTCCATTCCCCTGGGCTGCGGAATCATGGCCCTGCACGTGGTCGATCTGCTGCTGCAGATGATTCCGGGCGCCGGGGCCGACCGGGAGCACACGCAAGGGGACGGGAAATGACCGCGATACTCTTCGGCGCCTTTCTCGGCCTGCTGGCCATCGGCGTGCCCATTGCCTTTTCCGTGGCCATTGCCGGCGCCACAGTGCTGGTGCTGGGCGAAGTGCCTTTGCTGGTCGCGGTGCAGCGCATGTTTGCGGCCACGGATTCCTTTCCCCTGGTGGCAGTGCCCTTCTTCATCCTGGCCGGCGATTTGCTGGCCAGGGGCGCCATTTCCAAAAAGATGGTGGCCTTTGCCGAAGCCTGCATGGGCCAGA
>JAVBRE010000218.1:0-25252 GCA_031548325.1 Desulfovibrionaceae bacterium | reverse complement strand
CGCGCCGCAGGCGGCGGCGTGAGCGAGCCGAAAACCACGTTTTTTGGCGGAGCGATCTTCATAAATCGGCCAATGGCCTATTTATGAAATGAGTACAAGAGCAATTTCATTTTGAAATTGCTCGGCAGACGCGAAGCAGATGCCCGCAAGCGAACAGCGCAGCGTGCCTTTGCGCAGGCCGGCGGAATTGGACGGCAAGGCCGCCCCGCAGTGGTGAGGGCCAGGATGGCCCGAAGCAACCCGGCTCGCCGTTAAGCGACTATTTCAAGCGTACAATGCTGTAGGGAACAACCTGCATGGCTGCAATCAAAAATTTTTTTCGCAACCCCAGCGCTAAAGTAGGAATGGCGATCGTTGCTTTATTGCTGATAATTACCTTTATCGGCCCTTTTTTCATCACGTCTCCTTTTGAGCAGAACGTGGCCAATAAGCTGCAAGGGCCGTCATGGGAACATTTGTTCGGCACCGACGATTTTGGGCGCGATCTGATGGCGCGCATGGTCGTGGGCGCGCGCTACTCGCTTTCCGCCGGCATAATATCCGTGCTTCTCGGGCTGACAGGCGGACTGATCTTGGGGGCCTTGGCCGGTTATTACGGCGGCTATTTGGACAAGACGATCATGATGCTCTGCGACATACTGCTGGCTTTTCCCAGCGTACTTTTGGCTTTGGCCATAGTTATAATTATGGAGCCGGGGATTTACACTCCCATGGTGGCGGTGGGGGTCAGTTCCATCCCGATTTTTGCGCGTTTGGTGCGCGCCCAGTTTATGTACCTGCGCGAGAGCAGCTTTATTGAGGCCGTACGTTCTTCGGGCGCCGGAGATTTGCGGATAATATTCCGCCATTTGCTGCCCAATTCCATAGGGCCTATTATCATCCAGGCCACCCTGAGAATAGGATCTTCCATCCTCACCGCGGCTACCCTGAGCTTTTTGGGCTTGGGGGCCCAGCCTCCAACTCCGGAATGGGGAGCCATGCTGAGCTCGGCGCGCAGATACCTGTGGACCGGCGCCCATATGGCCGTGATACCAGGACTGGCCATTACTGTTACCGTGGTCGCGGTCAATCTTGTGGGCGACGCCCTGCGCGATTATTTTGATCCGCGCACCCGCGGCGTTTAGCCCGGAATTTCATTGACGCGAACACCAAAACAATAGGCCGCATCGGCTCTACTTTGAAGAGCTGCTAAAAATGGGGTGGATTCCCGTCAAACACGAAACAGCCCCATGGCAGGGCTGTTTCGTGTTGTTGAGACATCGCGCGGCGTTTTCTTATAGGCCATACAAGGCGGCTGGGTTGTCCACCAGAATCCGGTTGCGCGTTTTTTCGTCCGGTGCGCAATCGCGCAGCATGTTGAAGAGGTGGATGGAATCCGAATCCATCCAGCCCATATGCGGGATGTCGCTCCCCCAGATAATCCTGTTTTCCGCCGCTGCGATGACCTCCTGCGCCAGGGGCACGATGTCCGCGTATTTCGGATGCAGGGAGCAGCGGTACGGCGCGGTGAGCTTGATCCAGCAATAGCCTTCGCCGTTGCGGAGAAAACCCAGAAGTTTTTTGAATCCGCCGGACGTGACGCCGTGGCAGCCTTTGTTCATGCCAATATGGGCGATGGTGAAGGGAACCCGGACTTTTTCCAGATACGGAATCATTTCGAAGGTCAGCCAATCTGCAAACAGGTAATCAATGCTCCAGCCCATGCGCTTGCAGACGGGTTCCATGGCTTTCGTCCGCTTGGCGACCTCTTCGGCCAAGCCCGGCGTCAGGGGCTGGATGGGTTTGGTGTTGATGCGCACGCCGCGCACGCCGCAGGAATGCAGACGCTCCAGGTCAGCGTCGCTGACGTCTTCCGTTATGTCCACTATGGCCCGGTAGTTTTCCGCGCCAAGGGCCGCCACCATGTCCAGAGTGCAGGAATTGTCGCCGCTGTAGTTGCTCGGCTGCACGATCACACCGCGCTGCAGACCCAGAATTTTGCGGTATTGTTTATAGTCCGGCAAATTGTCGTCCGGGCAGGGATTGCGCTGCTCGCCCATAAGCGGGTATTTCGCGCGCGGCCCGAAAATATGAAAATGCGCGTCGCAGGCAAGGGGCGGAACCGTAAAGACGGGCTTGTCGTTCGGGTTATACATGGGCGGCGATCCTTTTCTCATAGGGTTGAAATCCTTGTGCGCAAGCGGGAATTATCTGGTCGCGGCGGCCCTGCGCTTCTTTATTGAACTATAGACCGCGTGGCCGATCAGAGCCGCAGTCAAAACGAGCAAGGCGGCGCAGATCGGACGCTGCAGGAAAATCATGTAACTGCCGCGTGAAAGGGTCAGCGAACGCCTGAAGCTCGTCTCGATCAGGTTTCCGAGCACAAAGGCCATCAGGAAGCTGGGGTACGGATAATCCAGCTTGACGAGTATGAAGGCGCAAATGCCGACAACCAGAGCCACATACACGTCGAACATATTGTTGCGCGCCCCGAACGAGCCGATAATAATCGCCATCAGGATGATGGCCAGCAGGATGTAGTTCGGAATGGTCAAGAGGCGTGAGGTCAGCGTGGTGAAGAGCTTGCCGATCAGCAACAGCGCGGCGACCGCGATTATGAACCCCCAGAGGATGCCGAAAATCAGCTCCGGCTGCTTTACCAGCACCTGCGGCCCCGGCTGGATGCCCTTCATCAAAAAGGCCGAGGCCAGCACGGCGATGGTCGAGGAGCCGGGAATGCCCATGGACAAGAGCGGCAGCAGCGCGCCACCTACGCAGGCGTTGTTGGCCGACTCGCATGAAGCGATGCCCAACGGTTCGCCGTTGCCGAAATCTTTCTCGGGGTGCGCGCGTTTGGCCTCATTATAGGCGACCCAAGCCGCCGCGCTGGGGCCGAGGCCCGGAATGATGCCCAGGATGACGCCAATGCCCGAACTTTTCAAAATGGTCGGGATAAGCGGCTTGTACTCTCTGGGCGAGATTCCCACGCGCAGATTTTCGGTGTTGGTCACGGTCGCCCGTCCCAGTTCCCCGCCGGACATGTTCAGCACCTCGGAAAAAGCAAACAATCCGGTGACCACTGCGATGAAAACAAATCCTTCGTGCATGGAGGGAATATCCAGAGTGAACCGATCGGTTCCTGAGAGCAGGTCCGTGCCGACCGTTCGCAGCAGCAGGCCGAACAGCAATGCGACCATACTTTTGGGGATGTCTTTCGAACCCAGCGTGATAATGGTGATCAACCCGAAGGTCGCGATCAGAAACATCTCGGGATCGGAAAATTTAAAGGCTATCCGCGCCAGCGGCGCCATAAAAAACAAGAGCACCACGCCGCCAAGCAGCCCACCGGTGGAAGAGGCCATCAGCGAATACCCCAAGGCTTTGCCGGGAAATCCTTTCTTGGCCAAAGAGTTTCCGTCTATCACCGTGGCGCTTGCCGAAGCTGTGCCGGGAATGCCCAAGGTGATGGCGGAAATGGAACCGCCGTACTCCGCGCCCTGGTAAAGCGCCACCAGCAGCAGCACGGCCGGCAGGATATCCATGCCGTAGGTGATGGGCATGGCGATAGCCACCCCCACCGTGGGGCCAAGCCCCGGCATTGCGCCGACAGCCATGCCGAACAGTGTGCCGAAGGCAATGGCCAGGAAATTGTCCATGGTAAGCAAACTGAGCACGTTAAATGTGAAAACTTCTGTCACGGTGTTCGCCCCCTGAAGCCGAGCGGTTTTTGCCTCTCGCTCCGGCGTTTACCGGCGGGAGGCCATTCCCGCCGACGAAGCGGCTCGCCCTGTTGCAAGGGCGAAGCGCTCTAGTGTCAAATTGCAAAAATACGAGGACGTATTTTTGCTAAGATCGCTACGCCGAAAAACGTCGTTTTCGGCTTGCTCCGCCGCCTGCAGCGGCGCAAAATCCTGACGGATTTTTAGTGGTTGCTTTTGCAAGTAACCACTAAAAATTAAAATACATCAGGCGTTGAAAAACCACATAGATGAAGCCTTGCATGCAGAGTGAAATCATCAGGGCCTTGCGAAGCCGCACCGAGGTTTCCGGCTGCGGGTTGAGAAAAAACAGCAGCGTCCCCACAGCCAGGAACGACACGACATAAAACATTTTCGTCAGCTTCCAGAACACGAGGAACAGGATCACCATGCCGATAATCAGCAATGCGTTTTTGATGTTCGGCATTTCAATTGCGCGGTCTTCAGTGCCTCTGTATGTGCTAACTATGCTGAGGACGCAGGCGGTTATCAACAGGATGCAGATGAGCGCCGGATAGTAGCCGGGCCCTATCTTGAGCTTCACTATGGGTTCGGGGAACAACGCGATCATGATCAGGAAGGCCGACGCCAACACAATGAACAGCGCGTTCGCGATGTAGCTTGCTTTTTTGTACCGCATTGATCCTCCTGTAGCGCCTGGGAAACGCCTCCTCTTCTCCCGCGGGAGAAGAAGGGGCGTTTGCAAGAATGCGTGTGATTTCTTGTTGTTCTTGTCCATGGCGGCAAAGGATCCCTTCGCGGTTTTGACGAATTCAATCAGGTACGGCGCGAAATCCTTCCTGCTCTTATAAAACGACATCAGGTCCTGTGATTGCAGATACTTGAGATATTCTGGATCCTTGGCGGCTTTTTCAAAAGCCGCGTCAATGGTTTTCAGGATTTCTTCGGGCACGCCGGGCGTGGTGTAATAGGCGCGGAACTGGAGCATGTCATCCAGATGCTTGTAGCCCAGCTCATACCCCGTGGGCACATCTTTAAATTCATCGACGCGATCCTTGGTGCTGTAAACAAGCAACCGCACGCCATCGGACTGCATGTACTGGCGGATGGAGTTGGGCGAGAACACCGCAGCGTCCAGGTTTTTGCCGAGAAGCGCCAGGGTGGTGTCCGTGGAGCCGCCGTAAGGCACGTACTGCACTTCGATACCGGCATCCTGGCATAGCGTGACCAGGAAGGAGTGGTGCGCGCTGGCCACGTTCGTACCGCCGACCAGAAGTTCGCCGGGATGCTTTTTCGCGTAATCCGCAAGTTCCGCGAAGGTCTTGAAGGGGCTGTGCGCCGGCACGAAGAGCCCCATCCAGTCCGCGTTGAAGGTGCCGAGGCCCTGGACTTGCTCCGGCGTGAACTTGATGTTGCCTCTGGCCATGCCAAAAGCCATGGTCGAGGACATGAACCCGATGGTGTAGCCGTCCGGCGCGGCCTGCATAACGTGCTGCATGCCAACCCCGCCGCTGCCGCCGGTGATGTTTGTGCCGACCACGGGCTGGCCGATGTGCTTCTCAAAAATCTTGCCGAACATGCGGGCTTCCGTGTCGCCCTGCCCAAGGTCAAAAGGAACGACCAAGGTGATCGGTTTGGCGGGATACGCGGGCGCGGCCATAACAGTCAGCGGTGACGAAAGAAGCAGTACGCCGGTGAGCAGCGCCATAGCCAAGACCAGACCGAGTGTTTTTTTACTTTTCACGACGACTCTCTCCCTTTGGTAATACCATTCCATGATGCGCAAACGTCCTGAATACGATAGACCGTGACGCAATATAGCCTCATGAAGAAATTGTATCATTCCGGCTGATTGTGGCGGAAAATACGCCTCTAATATCCTTCTTTGTCGTAGCGGACAACATCCGCTAACGGCTGCCCCGTTACATACCGCTTGAGGTTCTCGCAGAATTTTTCGACGGCGCGGTCCATGAAATACGGCGAGACTGCCGCCATATGCGGCGTTATAATCACGTTTTCCATCCCCCACAGCTCGTCATTTTCGGGTAACGGCTCGTGGTACACGACATCCAGGCCGGCGCCGGCGATCTGTTTTCCTGTAAGCGCCCGTTTGAGCGCGCCCTCGTCCACAACTTTGCCGCGCGCCATGTTGATGAGGAACGCGGTGTTCTTCATGGCCCGGAATTCCTCTTCCCCGAGCATGTGGTGCGTTTCGGGCGTATGCGGCATGATCAGGATCACATAATCGGATTCCCGCAAAAGATCATGCAGCCGCTCGCGCGGATAAAAGGCATCAATGTCCGCGCCTTCCTCGCCGCTGAACGGCAAGCGCTTGGTGACCGCAACGCGCATGCCCAAGTTTTTGCACTTGCGCGCGATTTCCTGGCCGATCTTGCCGAACCCCACGATACCTGCGGTTTTGCCGCCTATCTCTGTGGCTGATTCGATTTTCCTCCAGATTTTTCCACGCTGGTTGTCGCGCGCGAGATGCAGGCCCCGGCTCAAGGAAAACATCATGGCGATGGTATGTTCGGAAACCTGGTAATGCAACGTGCCCTTGGTCGCGGTCAGTGTGATGCGTTCCCGCATTTCCGGAATAAGAAGCTCGTCCACGCCGGCCATAAGGCACTGGATCCAGCGCAGTTTGTCCGCCCTGGCGTAATAGTTCATAGAGAGCGGCAAATGTCTGGAATTGAGAATGGCGTCGCAATCGAGCCCGTATTGCAGCATTTCCTCTTCACTCTCGCAGACGACCACGCCGGCGCCCGGAACAACGGCCTTGATGGCGTCTATGTGCGCCGGGGTCACGGCATACGGCGTGAAATTGCAGCGATGAAACAATATGCCAACCTTGCTGACCTGTGCCATGGAAACGCCCTCGTAAAGATTACAGCCGGTTACGATGCGGAAGCGCCGACCGCGTACGCGGTCCTGGCCGCCTGGATGTTAGCCTGGTAAGCGTTCAGCAGCCAGCCCACCTCACTGCCGAGCGAGACGAACCGCGCTCCTTTGCCCACCCACCATTTCGCCTCCTCGGCGTTGTTGACCAGCAGGCCGGCGGTTTTTTTCTGGCGCGCCGCAGCGGCGAATACCCGTTCCACCATGGCGGTGACCGCGCTATTATCGGGATCGCCGGAAACTCCGAGGTTGTGCGAAAGATCGCCCCTGCCGATGATGGCGATATCCACGCCGGGCACGGCCAGGATATCGTCGGCCTGGGCCACGGCTTCCGGGCTTTCAAAGGAAACCACGCAAATGACGTCTTCGTCCGCTTTGCGCATGGATTCTTCCGTCATCTTCGCGAATCCGGAGAAAATGGACCTGGTGTTGCACCCGCGCGTTCCGCCGTTGAAATAGCGCAGGCTGTTCGCAATCATCCTGGCCTGCGCGGCGCTCTCAATATGCGAGGCGAGTATTCCCATGGCCCCGGCATCAAGCAATCGGCCGTTATTTTTTACGTCTTCGGGGTCCGTCGGCCGGATAAGGGGTAACACGCCGCATTCCCGCGCCAGCAAACACATTTCGGACAAGGAAGCCATAGTGGCTCCGGAATGTTCGGCGTCGATGAGCATGTAATCAAAACCGGCGCTGCCTATAATTTTTGCGATAACAGGGTCTTTCAGGGCATTAATCCAGGTGCCGACGACCAGTTCGCCCCGGCGTAATTTCCTGGTGAACCCGCTCTCCAATTCGTGCGTTGAAAATGTCACTGCGTTACCCTCTAGATACTGTTGCGTGCCCTGGAAGCCGCCAGGCGGGACCGTCATTTGAGGCATATACCCTGACTGGCCTTTTGTGATAATTGGTATTATATAAATAACTATGCGATTTTTCCAACTAATACTGTGCGACGGAGACAGATTATGCCCTTGTCCGAAGACGAGATCGACCTTTATTTGTTGAAAACTTTTGTGGTTGTGGCGGAAGAGAAAAACTTCCGGGTCGCTTCCGAGCGGCTGCACCTGTCGCATTCGACCGTCAGCACACAGATCAAGCAACTTGAGCGCCAGATCGACACATTATTGTTCACGCGCACAACCCGCAACGTGCGACTCACTCTGGAAGGCGAACAGCTTCTTGCCGGGGCGCGGACAATTTTCGCGGAAATCGGGCATGTTCTGCAAAAAGTCAAAACCGCCAGGGAGACCGAAAGCGGACTCATATCCCTGGCCTGCACGCGCGCCGTGGCGACGACATACCTCGCGCCCGCCGTGTCGCGGTATAGGGAGGAATCTCCCAATATCAGGCTGGCTGTCAGCGAGGTCCCGTCACGCGAGATTTGCCGCAATCTCAAAGACGGGCTGGCGGATTTCGGCATCGGCGCGCTGGTCGAGGAAAGCGGGTTCGTCTTCCGGCCCATTTTTGAAGACCCGCTCATCGCCCTTGTTCCCAAGACCCTGATACCCGAGGAGCGTGAATCCCTGACCCTGCACGAACTCGCGCGGCTTCCTCTGCTGCTTTACAATTCCATGACCCTTATGCGGCGTCGTCTGGAAGCAGCCTTCCAGGCCAAGGGGGAGCCCTTCAAAACCCATATCTTGTGCGAGCAGACGGCAACGCTCATCTCCCTGGCGGAAAACGGCCACGGGGCGGCTGTTATCTCGCTTTCCTCCGTCACAGGGCGCCACTTGGAACGAATCCAGATTTTGCGCATCACCGATCCCGTTCTGCTCATGCCCGTGGGCGTGATAATCCCGGAAGGCAAAATTCTTTCACCCCAGGCCGCGAGGCTGGCCACCATCCTCGCGGACGTCATGATCGAAATGACCGGCTCCGGACGACCTGAGATAGGCGGGAAAAAACAGACGCCATAGGACATATTCAGTGAGGATGTTTTATGGCGAAACTATTGCGAGCACGTTATCCGCGGGAATGAAAGCAGCAAGCTGTCATCGTGGCGATCGAGGACGGGCTTGGGGTAACGGGGACGGCGCGCAGGCTGTCGATACCCGTGGCCGGAGGCCTGAACGCCATAGCTCGAGAGCAGGTCCGCCTTGCCGGCCGCAAACCAACGGCAAGACGGACCGTTTCATTACAGGTTTCATCCAAACCCAGCTACTCCACCGTCACCGTGCCCGGCGCGGTCAAAGCCCGGATGCTCGGGTCATACATGGCCTCGGCCGAAACCGGGGGCAGCACGAAACTGCCTTTTGTCACTGCCCGCAGGGTATAGACAAAGACGGCCGGTCGGGCGCTCATCTGGTTGACGAAGAGCAGCAGCCGGTCGTCGCGCATTTCCGTCCTGGTTTCGCTGGAACTGTTCAGCGAATAGCTGCCGGCAAAGGCTTTCGGCGCAGGAATGGGTTTCTTGGTTTTGGGGTCAATCAGCGTACCCGCAGCGGCGGGATTGGAATCGCCGTCCGGCGCCAGATTGGGGTTGTCGATCTCAAAGCCGCCCGGCACGATGTCGGCCAGCACCAGGCTGTTCATGGACGCTTTCGGCTGCACGTACAGCAGCACCGTGACCTTGGTTCCCTGGGGGATGGACAGGCTGCGGGCCGCGGGCGATGGTTTGCCGTCTTTGTCGAAATCCATGAAGTCAATGACCTTGCCGTCGGGCAGAATCCAGCGCCTGCCCACGAACAGCCCTTCGCTGAAGGGTTCCGGCGCTTTCACCGGCACCCCGGACGTGGTCCAGGCGTAATAGGTCGCGCCTTCGCCCGTGACCGCGACTTTGAGAGCCTCGGGAGCCGCCGGGGGCGCCGGATTCATGTCCTTGCGGGTGAAGACCGGGTTCTGGCCGTGAGTGAACGTGGCGATCTGTTTTTCACCGCCGAGGGTGGCCTCGTAGTTCTTGCTCTTGGTGGCCGTCTTTTCCGCGTAGCGGCCCAGAGCCATAACCGCCATGGCGTTTTCCTGGGTGCTGCGCCAGCGGTCCTTGTTGCCGTCTTCCATCACCCGTTTGGCCAGTTCCGCCGTTTCCGCGGCAAAGGGATCCACGGATGCCCACATCAAGAGGCGCAGGGCCTCGTTGCGGGGGGAAGATTCAAGGCTCCAGCCGCAGTAACCGAACTCGGGCAGGGCCTGGACGCCCAGCTCTTTCAGGGGGGCGGATTTGCCCGTGGCCACGGCGTAGGCTCCGGCCAGGAAGATGCGGGCCGAAGGGCTGAGGAACTTGCCCTGATCCTTCAGAAACTGCATCCAGCCCAACGGCGCGTCGCCGTTCAGGGTCAGCACATAGGCGATGTAGGCTTTGGCGCTGAGGGCGTCCATGATCTGCCAGTCGCCCTTTTCGGGCAGAGATCCGGCAAGGTAGGAACGCAGCCAACCCAGGGCCGCTTTCAGGGCGTCCGGCGGCACCAGGCCTGTGCCCTTGGCCTCGGTCAGGAAGTGGGCCGCATAGACCGAGCCCCAGGCATAGGCGTTGTCCGAACGGCTTGCCCCAGGCCAGTAGTTGAAGCCGCCGTCAGGCCGCTGCATGGCCAGGATGCGGCGGACGGCGAAATCAAGAGCCGCCTTGAATTCCGAATCCTGGGCCTTTTCCGGGTCGAGGTTCTTCAGCATCTGCGGCACGGTCAGATAGGGCCAGGCGCTGGAAGTCGTTTGTTCCAGGCAGCCGTAAGGGTACGCGCCGAGGTAGCCGAGCGCCTTGACCAGACTGACGCTGGGCGCGTCGGAAAAGGACAGGGTCACTTTCTGGGTGCCGGCGAAAAAGCCGCCGCCCACGTCGATGGTGGCGGCTTCTCCGGCCCTGACCACCCCGCCGCCGGTTTTGGTCAGACGCGGGAAGGGCGGACGCACGGGTATTTCCAGTCGCTGCTCAAAGGGCGCGTCCGCTGATCCTTCAATGCCGGTCACGATGCGTAGCGCTCCCATGTCGGCGGCGGCGCCCGCCTTGACCGGCAGGGCAAGGGCCACCCTGGGGGTCTTGGCG
This sequence comes from Desulfovibrionaceae bacterium, assembly GCA_031548325.1. GTDB lineage: Bacteria > Desulfobacterota > Desulfovibrionia > Desulfovibrionales > Desulfovibrionaceae > FLUQ01. Next base: position 14,680 of record JAVBRE010000218.1, on the reverse strand, counting down.
TCCAGGCTGACGCGGAACTCCTTCACGCCTTCGACGGCCAGCGGGCCCTCGGTGATGAAGCGGATGAGAGCCTTTCTGCTCGCATCGCCGTCGCCGAAAATCAGCACGGGCGCGGTAAAGGTATCGCCGGGCGCGACCATGCGGGGCACGGTGGCTTCAACTGTGATGTCGCGGGCGATCCGTATCTGGGCGCTGGCGGAACCGACCCCGGCGTCGGACACCGCGACGGCCATCAGCCGCCCCTTGCCACTGTATTCCGGCAATTTCAGGGTGGCGGCGGCCTTGCCCTCGGCGTCGGTGGTCACCGTGCCGAGGAAGATGGACAACAGCTCCAGCTTGCGGTTCAGGGGCGAGAGGAGCGAACCGTCGCCGCCTTCGCCGCCCGCCGGGTGCAGGGACAGGGGTTTCTTGGTGGAAAGGGGCATCAGGTTGTCGTAAAGGTCGTAGACCATGCCCTGCATGCCGCGTTTGGCCGTGAAAAAGCCGAAGGGGTCGGGCGTGGCGAAATTGGTTAGCGAAAGCAGGCCTTCGTCCACAAAGGCGAGCGCCACTTCACCGCGCACGGGCTTGCCCAAGGCGTCTTTCAGAACGAGGCTGACCGGCATTTCGCCCTTGGGCAGAGTCCGGTCGGGCGCGGTCAGGGTGATGCCGATCCTGGCGGCGCTCTGGTCCGCTTTCAGGGGAATGACGCCGAATGCGCGGTGCGCGCCCCAGGTTTCATTTTCCTTCACCGGCCGGATGACCCAGGCGGAAGCATAGGCGGTGGGCAGCATGGCGATCAGCACCGGCACCCGGACCGTTGTTTCCGCCCCTTTCATGGTTAACACCTGGCGGTAGATTTCCTTTTCGCCTTCCAGCACGACGAGCAGCTTGCCGGGGAAGGGCGAGCGGATCTTCAGGCTGGCGGTTTCGCCAACGGCGTATTTGGCTTTGTCCCAGGACAGCATGATCCGGTCGATAAGCGGAGAACCGCCGTCGTCGGAACCGGCAAGACCCGACCAGACGCTGAGCCGCGCGGTCATCTCCGCCGTGCCGTCGCCGCCGCCCTCGAAGACCCGGATTCGGTACTCGGCGCGTTTGGGCGGGGTAAAGGTAAAGACGCCCGTGCCGTCTTTGAGGGCCACGTCGACCGTGGCCACCGGGGTGTATTTGACGGAACGGGTATAGCCCCGGTCGCTGCGCACGTAATAGTCCTGAATGGTTTCCGCCACGGCGGTCACGTTTTTCAGGCCCGAAGGCTTGCCGTCGGGGCTGGCCGCCGCCACGCGGACGGAGTAGGGGGTCCCGGCCTGGGCTTCCTGGCGGGGCACCTCATAGCCCAGCAGCACCGGGTTTTTGTAATAGGGTACGGAAATGTTGCGCGCCACCCAGCGGCCGCCGTCTTCGCGCACGCGCACAGTCAGGCTCATGTTCAGGGCCGCGCCCTTCCATTCGCTGTCCGGGGAGATATTGACCGTAGCCAGGCCCTTTTCATCCAGGTTGCCGCTGTTTTCGGCGTCCCCGGACGGGGCGGACAGGTCGCCCGCCGGAAAGGTGAAGGAGCGCCAGTCGGGGTGCGAGAAATAGTGCGGACTGATGCGCAGTCTGCTTTCCCAGGGCGCGCCGGCCGCGGCCGCGCCGAACAGGTATTTGGCGTCCACGGTGACGCCGGCGCTGCCGTCGGCCACCACAAAGGGAACGTCGGAACTCAGCTTGACCTCGATCCGGGGCGGGGCGAAATCTTCCACCGCGAACTGGCAGAAGCCCAGGGTCCGCTTTTGGCCGGGAAGGCTGACGGACATGGCGTATTTGCCCGTGGGGGCGGAAGGCACCAGCGGCAGGGCGAAAGCCGCGCCGCCGTCGGCGGAGAGCATAGCCGTGCCCCGGCCCACGCTACGGCCGGTGGACGAGGTCACGGTCCAGGCCACGGGAAAAGGCTGCGGCGCTTTAAGCTGCGCGTCGCGCACCAGAACCTTGAAGTCCACGGTTTCGCCGGGACGGAAGATGCCGCGCGGCATGAAGCAGAAAGCCTCATAGCCCGCCTTCAGGTATTCGCGGCCGCCGGTGTCGAACGCGCTGTCGGCCGCGAGGTTGGAATCCAGCTTCAGATAGGCCATGTCCGTGACCGAAGGCTCCGCAAGACCCGGTTCGGCTTTCGGCGCATCCTTGGCCTCGCCGGCAACGGAAACCAGCACCAGAGCTGGCCGTTCGCGGCCTTCCCACGGCGTTTTGCGCACATGGTTCCACAGGCCGTCGTTGTCGGTCCGGCCTTCGGCCAGAAGGACGTTGTTGGCGGCGAACACCCGCACGCGGGCGTTTTTGACGGCTTCCGCGCTGGCGATGGAGTTGGCCCACACGGTGACGCCTTCGGGCATGATCCGAGCCGTGATGCCGATGTCCGAAATGACCACCAGCTTTTCCACCTGCGAGGCCATTTCGCCGTCTTCGTCATAATAGCCTTCGTCCATGTCGCGCGGCTCGTCGCTGCGCACCTTTTTGGGGTCGCTGGCGTCGGCGACGGTCAGCAGAAAGACCCCCTTGGCCTTGCCCGCGATCTGGGTCAGGTCGATGCTGTTTACCGCAGCGCGGTTGCGCACGGCGTTCACTTCGCCGGCGCGCACGGCCAGTTTGCGGGAAAGGTGCTTTTTATAGTTGTCGAAAAAGCCCATGCCCATAAGAGGAATGTTGCTTTCAGGCAATTGCCACAAGGTTGCCTGGACGCGTTCCACGTTGATGGTGGACAGCGGAATGCGCATGGACCGGTTGGGGGACAGAATGCTGCCCTGGGTGTCAAAGGCCAGGCGCGGGGCAAAGTCGTTGAACACGACGGTGGATTTGAAATCCTCGGTCAGCAGGCCCATAATGCCCGGCATTCCCTTTTTGAAGGTCAGGGACAGCCTGGGCCTGGTTATGAAATCGCCGCTGATGACGAATCCGCCGGACCGGGCTTCCACCTTGACCTCGGTCTCGGGGGTGATGTCCAGATACTGGCGGACCGTGGCGATATCCACGTCGTTGGTCGTGTTGACTTCGATATAGCGACTCCAGGGGGGCGAATCGCTCTGCCTGGGGCGCACGGTGCGCACGGCGAACATGGAAGTGGCGTTGACGGTGCGAATCGCGGCGTTTTTGGCGATGCCCTGGGGGCCTTCTTCGCTGGTGAAACCTTCGGGCAGGGCGACGGCCAGCTCGCCGAACTGTTCCGGCCTGACCAGCAGCATGGCCTGGAAACCGGCCTTGTCGCCGGTTGCGGGTTCCAGTTCGAAGGGCAGCTTTTTGCCGTCTTTCGCCGTCACGGTCAGAGCGCCTTTGACCTTGGCCGGGTCAATTTTGCAATAGAAGTCCAGGCGGATGGAAACCGTGCCGTCTTTGGCATAGCGCACCTGCTGGGCGGAAAAAATAAAAGGATAGGGCGTGAAGGAAACAGGAGCCTGCACCAGTTTCACGCCGTTCAGGGCGGCCGCGCCCTCGCGAAAAGCAAGGCTGATGGCCGTGGCTCTGGGAATTGCCTCATAGCTGGTGAAGATCAGCGTGTTCTGGTCGGCCCACTTGCCTTCGCCCGCGACCGGGGGGGTCAGAGTGAAGGGCAATTGTTCCGGCGCGACAGCCTGGCCCAGCGGCGTTTTGGCCGGGTCGAGCATGGCCTGGGAAAACTGGAGACGAAAGGCGCCCTTGCCGCCGCCCGTGCCGCTGTAACTGATGCGGACCTTAAGTTCTTGCGGCTTTTCAGCCGCGGCCGCCGCTTTCGCGGTTTCGTTTTTGGCGGCAACGCTGTCTTGCTGGGGTTTTGTTCCCATGGCCGAAGCGGCGTGGGGCAGGACCAGGCAGAGGGAGAAGCAAAGCAGCGCCAGGGTTGCGGCAGGGCGTGATGAAAAAGAGAATGAACGCATGATGGAGGCCTTTCCGTGACTACAGGGGTTATACAGAACTACGACATGCGTGAAAAATACCGGACGTACGCTTCATAGCCGCGTCCCACGGGGGAAGCCGGGTCCAGAACGCCAAGGAGGCTTCCCAGTTTTTCCGGCCGGGGCAGGCGCGGCGCGGGGGGGGGCGAGCGCATGGCCACGGGCCGCGCCAGATCGCTCCGGCCCATGCTCAGCTCAACCTGGATGCGGCTGAAAAAGGGGCCATCCATGAAAGCGTTGGCGCGTTCCAGAATCTCCTGAGCCTGCATGACCAAGTCTTGCGCGGCCATGGAGTCTTCAACGGCGATGAGCAGGGTGTCTTTTCTGTGCCCCAGCGGTGACCCCAGAGCGGCCAGATGTTTGCCCATGACCATGTCCCAGTGAGCCCACAGGCGGGTCAGGTGCAGATGCTCGCCGTTATCCCGCTTGTCCAGAAAAGCGGAAAGCGCCTCGCGAATGTTCCGTAAGGCCATGGTGCGGCGTGAGCGGGGGTCGGGTCTGCCCATGCAATTCTTAGAGCACAGCTTGAGCGAAATGGCAATGAGCCCGGCTGCCTTGCGCTATGCGGCATATTTTTTACTAAAAATCTGTTTACACTCGTATATACGTGCAGTAAGTATAAATATAGAAAAATAGCAACCAAATGGTATTTCAGGAGGAAAACCATGATACCCGCTTTTCGTTCACTCTCCCGCGCGCTGTCGCTTGCCGTTCTGGGCGCGGCGCTGTGTTTTCCAGCCGTTGCGGGAGCGGCCGCCCCCGCGAAGAGCGGCAACGCGATCGCGCAGGCCACGGTCACCGAAGTTCCCCTGGTGCGTCTGAAACACTGGCGCGATTCCACCGATCAGGAACGCTACGGCTTTCTGGTGGGCTTTGTGACCGCCCTGGAAATGGAAAGAGAATGGCAGGGCGCAAAGCCGCTGCCCCTGCAGCAGAGCCTGAACGGCAACTGGATCAAGGGGCTGTACGGAGTCACGCTGAAGGACATGAACGACAACCTCAACGCCTATATCGCGGCCAACCCCGACGATTTGAACCGTCCGGTGGTGGAATATCTGTGGTTCACCTACGTGCAGCCCAAAGTGACGGAAACGATCTCGCCGGCCAAGCTTGAGCGGGTGACCAAAGATCTGAACGAGAAAAAGAAAGGCAAAAAATAGAACCTTCTGAGGAGTTGTTATGAAAACGCGGTTTCTTGCGCTGACAGTGGCGCTGGGCCTGCTTGCATCACCCGTTGCCTGCACCAATATGAGCAAAACCGAGCAGGGCGGCCTTTCCGGCGCCGTGCTGGGCGCCGGCGTGGGCGCGGGGATCACGGCCATCGCCGGCGGCAAGGCAGGGGTAGGCGCCGCTCTCGGCGGCGTGCTGGGCGGCGTGACCGGGGCCATTTACGGACATAACCAGCAGAAAAGATAAATTCCGAGCCATGCGGACGCGATGCGGAACGGCCGGTTGCGCCGTTCCGCATCGTGTGTTTCCGGCGTAAAACATCTTGCGCTCTTCGGTCATGCGGGTCATAAAGAAGCGGCTTCAGCCGCCACCCAGAGTTACTTGACCTTTATGGAGCGATCAGCATGAAAGTACACTTTCTCGGCGCTGCCCGGACCGTCACCGGTTCTTGTTATATGATCGAGGCGAACAACGTGCGTTTCGCTATTGACTGCGGCATGCACCAGGGCAACGCGGCCATAGAGGAACGCAACGGCGACACGGAAAGTTACCGCGCCGGGCATATCGATTTTTTTCTCATAACCCATGCCCATATCGACCATTCGGGCCTTTTGCCCCGCATGGTGCGGGAAGGTTTCAAAGGCCCCGTTTATTGCACCGAGCCGACCCGCGACCTGCTGGCCATCATGCTGGCCGACAGCGCCCACATTCAGGAGATGGAGGCGGAATGGAAGACCCGCAAGCTGAAGCGGCGGGGGGCAAAGCCCGTTCCCCCGCTGTATACCCAGGAAGACGCGGCGAAAGTGGGGCCGCTGCTTTCCGCGGTAGGCTATGATCAGGTCTTCGAACCCGCCCCGGGCGTCAAGGTCACCTACCGCAACGCCGGCCATATTCTTGGAGCGGCTTTTCTGGAAGTGACGGTCAACGGCGGCGAAGGCGAGACCAGGCTGATTTTTTCCGGAGACCTCGGCAGGCCCGGCGCTCTGCTGATGGACGACGCCGAAGTGCCCCAATTGCGGGCGGATTACCTGTTTTTGGAATCCACCTACGGCGACCGCGACCATAAAAACGAAAGCAGCAGCCGTGAGGAGTTGGCCGAGGCCATCCGTTACAGTCGCGCGCACGGCGAGAAGGTCATAATTCCCGCTTTTGCCGTGGAACGCACCCAGGAAATTTTGTATTCCCTTTTTTTGCTGCACAAGGCGGGCAAGCTGCCTCCGGATATGCCCGTTTTCGTGGACAGCCCTCTGGCCATACGGGCCACGGAAATTTTTCGCCGCTACCCCAAATACTTTGACGAAGAACTGCGCGCCGTCATCGATGCGGGCGAAGATCCTTTCAATTTGCCGAACCTGCGTTTCACCCTGAGCACTCAGGAATCGCAGGCCATCAACTCCACCCCCGGCTCCGCCGTGGTCATTGCCGCCAGCGGCATGTGCAACGCGGGCAGAATCAAACATCACCTGCGCCACAACCTCTGGCGGCCGGGCGCGAGCGTCGTGTTCGTGGGCTATCAGGGCGTGGGCACGCCGGGCCGCAAGATTGTTGACGGCACCCGGTCCATACGCATTTTGGGCGAAGACACGGCGGTCGAGGCCAAAATTTTTACCATCAACGGGTTTTCCGGCCATGCCGGGCAGAGCCAGATTCTGCACTGGGTCGAACAGTTCACGCGCAAGGAGATGACCGTCATTTTAGTGCACGGTGAAGACAAGGCGCAGAAAGCGCTCTCCGGCCTTCTGCGCGAGCGTTTCAGCCTGAATGTGCTGACGCCCTCGTACCTGGAGGAAATGACCCTGGCCCCCGGCAAGGAAGTCATGATCCAGGTGGACGCCGCCAAGGCCGCCCCGCGCGTGGACTGGGAACTTCTGGTCAACGACACCGAAGCCAAGGTAGCCCTTTTGCGGGCGCGCATGGACAAATTGCCGCGGCATGAATGGTCCTCCCAGGCGGAGTTGCGGGACAAGCTGCTGGAGATCAACAGGGATCTTCTGAGCTTCGTCGCCCACGTGTAACAGGCGTCTTTTGCCTCCTGGCCGCGTCAAACGCCGATTGCGGACCGGGACTGTATTAATCGGTATCCCCGGCCCGGAATCGGCGTTTTTCTCGCCAGGGGACAAAATCCATCCTGTTACAAAAGGGGTGGTGATGCGCATTATTTCCGGCGAATTCAGGGGCCGCGCCCTGAAAACCACTACCGGCCCCGGCTACCGCCCGGCCATGGGCAAGGTGCGTTCCGCGCTGTTTTCCATGCTGGAAGCCCGGGGCGTCGTGTGGCCCGAAACGCGGGTTCTGGATCTCTTTGCCGGCAGCGGCAGCCTGGGTTTCGAGGCGCTGAGCCGGGGCGCGGCCCACGCCGCCTTTGTGGAGGCCGGCGCCAAAGCCGCGGCCCTGATCAGCGAAAACGCGCGACGTTTCGACCTTGATCCCGAACGCTTTTCTGTGCACGGCGCGCAGGCGCGGGTTTTTTTGAGCCGGCGCTGCACAATGCCCTTTGATCTTATTTTCATTGATCCGCCCTATGAGGGCGGTTTTTTATCTTCTGCTCTCAAGGCCGTGTTGCGAGGCGGGTGGCTGAGACCCGGCGGCGTGGTCAATGCCGAGGTCGAACGGCGTCTCGCTGTTGATCCGGAACACGACTTTCCTCCTCTGACTTGCGAAACCGACAGAACCTATGGACAAACACGGGTGATACTATGGATCCTGCAACAGAACGCGTAGCCATCTATCCCGGCACTTTCGACCCTCTGACCAACGGACACGTCAGCCTGGCGCGGCGGGCCTGCGAGGTTTTTGACACGGTCATTCTGGGCGTGGCCGAAGACAACGCGAAAAAAACGCTGTTCAACGTGGACGAGCGCGTGGCCATGGCCAAAGCCGTCTTCAGCGACAATCCCAGAATCAGGATTATGGCCTTCAACGGGTTGACCGTTGATTTTGCCGTGGCCTGCGGTTCGAAAATACTGATCCGGGGCTTACGCGCCATTTCGGATTTTGATTACGAGCTGCAAATCGCGCTGCTCAACCGCAAGCTGCAGAACGCGGTGCAGACCATGTTTTTGATGACGGACTACCAGTGGCTGTATGTCAGTTCGACCATGGTCAAGACGGCAGCCAGATTGAACGGCAACATCAGGGGGCTGGTGCCCGAACCGGTGCGCAAGTGCCTGATGGAAAAGTACGGGCATCCCTATGAGGCGCCCCCCGAGGGCGAACGGGGCGATTAGGGCGTGAACGCGCTTTCTGGAGCCGGTGGAGGGACCATGAAGAACAGCGAACAGAAGCAGGTCCTGGTCGCGGACATAGGCGGAACCCACAGTCGTTTTGCCGTGTTCGCCTTGCGGGACCTGCCGGAAGGGCGAACGGGGCTGCGGCTGTTGCGCGCGGTCCGGCTGCGCACAAAGCAGAGCGAAAGTTCGACGGACCTGATCCGCACCCTTGCCGCATCGCCCGGCGATGACGGCGCATATCTGACCCCTGCCTCGCCCGAGCCCTTGAGTGTGGAACTGGCCGTGCTGGCCGTGCCCGGCCCCACGGCCGGCGCCGATCCCGCAGTGAGGCTTGAGGGCGAGATCTGCCATTGCCCCAACATCGCCTGGCCCATCGTGCAGGCGGATATCGAGGCCGCGCTGGGCGGCGTTCCCGCGAGTTTGCTCAACGACTTCGCTGCTCAGGGTTTTGCCTGCGCCTGTGCGCCCGCCGCGTTGGATATCGCACCCGTGGCGAAAGGGACGGCCCGGCCTGGCGCCCCGCTCGCCGTCGTCGGCGCGGGCACGGGGCTGGGGCAGTGCCTGGTGCTGCCCGGCAATCCCCCTGTTGTTCTCGGGTCCGAGGGCGGACATTCCTTGTTTCCTTTCGCGGGGGAAGAGGAATTCGCGTTCGCGGCGTACCTGGCCAAGGTCACGGGGCGGAAGGAGATCATCAAGGATATGGTGCTTTCCGGCCGGGGCCTGGCGCATCTCTACGCCTTTCATACCGGCGAGCTGCTTGACCCGCACGAGGTTCCGGCCAAAGCCGCGAAGCATTCCGCGACCCTGGAGTGGTGCGCCCGTTTTTACGCCCGTTCCTGCCGGGATTTCGCGTTGAACACCTTGGCCGCCGGCGGGATATACATCAGCGGCGGCCTTGCCGCTCATCTGCCGGGCCTGCTGGACCATCCCGCCTTTTCCGGGACCTTTCGCGACGAGCCGGCCATGCGGCGCCTTCTGGAATCCATCCCGATCCATCACTTTCGCAACCAGGATGCGGGTCTCTGGGGCGCGGCGGCTTTTGCCGCGCTGGTCCTGCGGCCGGGCGCGGAATTGATGGCGGAATAGCGGAAGCTCTGTGATATTTTTTTGGGGGACGCTGTCCCCCACGCCCCCTGGCAGGGGCATCATGCCCCCGGGCGGGGTTTGGGCGGCAGCCCCGTCTTCGTTTCAGCGGCCCAGGTGCTTCGCACAGGCCCGCAGCAGCGAATCCGCATCGCCTGGAGTCAGGCGCAGCGCGTCTTTGTCCCGCTTGAACCAGGTTATCTGACGTTTGGCATAGTCGCGGGTGTGTTGCAGCCATTGGGCCTTGCAGGTCTCGAAATCAAGCGCTCCGGTCAGATAGCCGTGCAGTTCGGCACAGCCGATGCCGCTCCAACCGGGGGCGGCGGGGTCCGGGCAACGGGCAAAGGCCTTTTCCGCCTCGCGCACGGCCCCGGCCCCGATCATGGCCTCCATCCGGGTTTTCAAGCGGGGGGCGAGTTCTTCCAGGCTCATCTCCAGAAGTATGCGCAGGGCGAGAAAAGGACCGGACTCGACCGGCTGCTCGTGCCAGTGCCCCAGAGTTTTTCCGGTCGCTTCCAGCACTTCCAGGGCGCGGGTGATGCGCTGGCTGTCGTTGGGGTGCAGGCGCGCCGCCGACTGGGGGTCCCGCTCGCGCAGAATATCGTGCAGAACTTGCGGTCCTTCGCGTCTACAGCGTTCCTGCCAGGCGTCGGAGACAGATTTCGGCACCGGCGGAATGGGGGCTATGCCGCCCAGCAGCGCATTCAGGTACAAGCCCGTGCCGCCGGTCAGGATGGGAACGAGCCCGGCGGCCCACACGGCCTGAACAGCCTCGCGCGCGAGATCCGCGTATTTTCCCGCGCTCATTTTTTCCGTGCAGGTCAGAAAGCCGTACAGCCGATGCGGCACGGCGGCCTGCTCTTCAGGCGAAGGCTGGGCGGTGATGACAGGAAAGTCCGCGTAGGCCTGACGGGAATCGGCATTGATGACGGCGCCTTTGAAAGCCCCGGCCGCAAGCATGGCGGCGGCGCTTTTGCCCGTGCCCGTGGCTCCGGCGATGACAAGCACCGGAATGCGGTCAGACGCGTTCATTCTATGTTCAAAGTCTCCGTCTGGCCGATGACCGGATTGGCCAGCAACTCGCCGACCATGCGGCTTTCGATGCCGCCCGTATCGGTCGGGGCAAGGGCCAGAATGCCCCTGCCGAATTCGAACAGGTACTGGCATTCGTCCGGAGTCAGGGGCACGGCCTTGCCGTTCTGGTCAACACAGAGCGCGGCGCGAATTTCAATGTCGCCCGCGCTGACGGCGGCGGATGCCGCCGCGATCAGCGCGCTGACGGTCAGACGCTGGTCGGCGTTTTCCACAAGACTGCCGCTGTAAATTTTGCCGGTGGCTGTCAGCAGGGCCGCGCCGTAAGTTTTTTTGCCGTAGGGGGCGTAAGAGGTCAGGACGGCGTTCTTGGCCGCGGCCGTCAGATTTTTGATCTCGTCGGGCACGAGGTCGGCGACGAACCACTTGCGGTAAATACGGTCGTATTCGCCGCTTTTGATCACGCGCGCGAGGTTGGCGTTGGTCAGTTTCACGATGTCGCCGCGGTTGCGGTTGATCGCATAGCGCAGCTCCGTGATGCCCAGCGGGGTGCCCAGGGTGGTGATGCCGGTGTAGCCCAGTTTTTTCATGTAAAAATAAGCGTTCTGCACCGGGCCGCAGTAGCCGGTCACAGTGTCGTTGAACAGAGCCTTGATGGGCGAAATTTTGTCTTTGAAGGGTTTGATGTTGATGCCGCCGAAATTTTCCAGCAGGCGGTGCTGATAGGACCCCTGCTCCACGGACACGGTCTGCCCGCGCAGAAAGGTCGCATTGGGAAAGCGGTTGTATAGCTTGGTGAACAGCCGCAGTTGCAGGGAAAAACTTGGCCTGTCCGCGAAGGAATAGAGCTTGGCCCGCTGTTCCGTGCGGACCATGCCCGAAGCCATCTGGATGGTGCCCGAAGAGAGCTCGAGTTGCAGCACGTTCCATTGCAGGGGGCGCTTGACCAGATCCTGGTCCTTGAACATGGCCTCCAGCAGTTCCACCTCGAACCCCACGGGTTTTCCGCCCGGATCTTCAAAGGAAAAAGGCGGAAATTCCCGGTCAAAGCCGTATACGATACGCATTTTTTCCGCGCCGGACTGCGCCGGGTCGGCCGCGAAAGCGGGCGGCGCGCCGCAAAGGGCGGTCAGGCAAAGGACGGCAAGAAGGCAAAAGGCCGTACGGCGCATGGGTTCACCTCGTCAACATATTCAGTTATGATAGCACAGTAAGTTGCTATACGCCAGAACCGCCACAGGGAGCCGACGATGGGCACGATTCCGGACTGCACAGAACTTATCGGCAGACTTTCTTCTCTCCTTACCCAGGGCGGCCGCCGCATGGCCACGGCCGAATCCTGCACCGGCGGGCTGATCGCCGCCGCCTGCATCGATGCGGCGGGCAGTTCCGACTGGTTCAACGGAGGCGTCATAGCCTATGCCAACGAAATGAAAATCCGGCTGCTGCGTGTGCCGGAGGATGTCATAGCAAAACACGGCGCGGTCAGCGAGGCCGTGGTACGGCATATGGCCGTCGGCGCGCTGGCCGTCTGCGACGCGCAGGCGGCCGTGGCTGTTTCGGGTGTTGCCGGGCCTTCCGGGGGCACGGCTGAAAAGCCCGTGGGCACGGTCTGGATAGCGGCGGCTGTTTCGGACGGCCGAGAAACCGTCCTGCGCGCGGTCTGCCGCCGTTTTTCCGGCGACAGATCTGCCGTGCGCCTTGCCGCGGCCCGAGCTGCCCTGGAAGATCTGGTCAGCCTGCTGGAAGCGAGCTGATTCTAAAAAACGTCTTTTGCCTCCCGGGCTGCGTCAAAGAGCGATTTCGGTCCAGAGCTGTGCCATAAAAATACCATCCCTGGCTCTAATTCGTTCTTTTCCTTGCCGGAAAACAAAATCCGTTTTTTTAGAGCATTTCACACTTGAAATGCTCTGCAGGGATTTGTCCGCAAATCCTTGCCGCGAAATAGGCGTAGGCGAGTTTGACTCGCCGTTAAGCGACTATTTCAAGCGTTAAATGCTATAGATACGCTCCGGGTTATTCTTCCGGAGCGCCTTTGTTTCCGGCGGGCCCGACGGCGTCCTTGCCCGCGTCGCGGGGGGTCTGGGTAAAAATCAGGCAGGTGATGACGCTGATTATCCCTACCCAGACAAAAGAGTTGGAGAATACGATCTGCAGTTGGGCCGGAGTCGGACTTGCGCCGAAGGCTCCTGAAAATCCGTCCAGCAGCGCGGCGGCCATGGACACGCCGCAGGTGGCGGAAACCTGCATGGTCACGGAGAGCAGGCTGTTGCCGGCGCTCGCGTCCGCATCGGTCAGGTCGATCAGGGTCACGGAATTCATGGCCGTGAACTGCATGGAGTTGATGACCCCGAACACGGCCAACAGCAGCAGGAGCAGCGGATAGGGCGTGCCCGCGCCGATCAGGGAAAAGCTGGCGATCAGCATGCCCAGAAGCAGGGTGTTGACCGACAGAAAGCGGCGAAAGCCGTAGCGCGCCACAAGGCTGTTGATCATGTTTTTGCCCGCAATGCCAGCCACGGCCGAAGGGATCATGGTCGCGCCGGCCATCAGCGGCGAAAAGCCCAGAGCAAGCTGCAGAAAAAGCGGCAGCATGAAGGGCATGGCCCCGGAACCCAGGCGGGAGAACAGGTTGCCTAAAATCCCCACTCCGAAGCTGCGCACGCGGAACAGGCGGGCGCTGAACAGCGGGTGTTCCATGTGCGCGGCGCGTATCCAGTAAAAAGTGAGCAGCAATGTGCCGATGACGCACATGATGACCGACTGCGCCTTGGGCAGGTGCAGTTCGCCCAGTCCTTCCATGGCGAACGAGACCAGCACCATGGCCCCGCTGAACAGGGCGAAGCCTTTCCAGTCAAAAGTCCAGGTGCTTTCACTGGCCAAAGCGGGCAGATAGCGCAAGGCCAGAAAGCCCCCGATCAGGCCCACGGGCAGATTGATCAGAAATATCCAGTGCCAGGACGCGTATTCGACCAGAAAACCGCCGGTCACCGGGCCCATCAGCGGTCCGATCATGCCCGGTATGGTGATGAAACTGAGTACCTGCAGCAGTTGGTGCCGGGGATAGGCCTTGATGACGGCCAGGCGTCCCACGGGCACCATCAGCGCGCCGCCGACCCCTTGCAGAACACGGGAAAGGACGAGATATTCAAGTCGGGGCGAGAGGGCGCAGAACAAGGAACCCAGAGTGAACAGGAACACAGCGGAAACAAATACACGGCGGACGCCGAAGCGGTCGGCGATCCAGCCCGAAGCCGGGATCAGAAGAGCGCAGGTCAGCATGTAGGCGATGACCACGGACTGCATGCGCAGGGGGTCTTCTCCCAGATCGCCGGCCATGGCGGGCAGGGCCGTGTTGAGAATGGTGCCGTCCAGCATCTGCATGAAAAAGGCGACAGCCACCAGCCAGGGCAAAACGCGCGCGCTCTGAGGCGAAAGGTGTTCCGATGTGAAAGGCATGGCTTTTTTCCTCTGCAAAGAAGTAGACATATGTCGCCCAATGGCAAGGGGGTACTCTTTTTTTGCCATAAATGCCACAGACTTTACAAATAGCGGGGTTTGGCTCTATGTAGTGCCTTTCCGTTCCCGGCGTCGCCCGGCGGAATCACCGACACCTTATTCAAGGACAACCATGGCCAGACACTTTAAAAGCATACGGGAACTTGGACGGGAAAGCGCGCATCAACTCGTGTTTCGCGCCAAACAAATGAAAGATACCCGGTTTCGCGGCACCATGCTGGCCGGCAAGACCGTGGTTCTGATTTTCGAAAAAGCCTCTACCCGCACCCGTCTTTCTTTTGAAGTGGCCGTGCGGCAGCTTGGCGGCAGCACCATATTCATGACCCCGGCAGAAAGCCAGCTCGGCCGGTCCGAGCCTTTGTGCGACACGGCCAGAGTCATCTCCCGCTACAATGACGGGATGGTGGTGCGCACCTTCGGTCAGGAGAAAATAGAAGCCCTCGCCCAATACGGCACCGTGCCCGTGGTCAACGCCCTGACCGACCAGGGGCACCCCTGCCAGGTCATGAGCGACGTTTTGACCATCTATGAACGCACCCCGGATTTTTCACGGCTGCGTGTGGCCTGGGTGGGCGACGGCAACAACATGGCCAACTCCTGGATAGAAGCGGCCATGCATTTTCCTTTGGATCTGGCCATGGCCTGTCCGACGGGCTATGAGCCCGACCGTGAACTTCTGGCGCACGCGCGTGCTTCCGGGGCCAAAATCCAGTTGGGCAACGACCCGCAAAAGGCCGTGGCCGGGGCGCACTACGTGAA
>JAVBRE010000174.1:0-19552 GCA_031548325.1 Desulfovibrionaceae bacterium | reverse complement strand
AAGGGGGCTGAGCCCCCTTGACCCCGCATCGGGCATTGATCCTTTCCGCGATGCGGGAAGAATCAATGCCCTCAAGGGGGGTGCAGGGGCATGATGCCCCTGCCGGGGGTCGAGGGGGCAGCGCCCCCTCGGAGCCGCCCCGAAAAGGAGCTCCGACACATGGGCACAGAGATTGAACGTAAATTTCTGACCCGCGGCGTGGGCTGGAGGCAGGGCGGAGGCGTATACTGCCGCCAGGGCTACCTGTGCCGCGACCCGGAACGAACGGTGCGAGTGCGTGTTATGGGCGGCAAGGGCTTTTTGACCATCAAGGGCAAAAGCGCGGGCGCAGCCAGAGAAGAGCACGAATATGAAATTCCGCTGACCGAGGCCGAAGCCATACTGGACAGCCTGACCATTCGACCGCTTATCGAAAAGCGCCGATACATCATCCCTCACGACGGCCTGATCTGGGAAGTGGACGAATTTTTCGGGGACAACGCGGGCCTGGTCATTGCGGAACTGGAGTTGGAGCGGGAAGATCAGCCTTTTGCCAAACCCGGCTGGGCCGGCGAAGAGGTGACGCGGGACCCGCGCTATTACAACGCCAGCCTGGTGGACTACCCGTTCAAAGCCTGGAAATGACCCCTTCCGATGACGAGGCGCTTTTGATGCTCCCGCCGCTGTCCCTGTACAACTCCGCCGGCCTGGGAAAAGAACCGAAGGCGAAGGGGGAAAGCGTGGCCGCGTAGGCTCCGGCGTTGCCGACCGTAAGGATGTCGCCTATTTGCGGATCGGGCAGCATGGCGTCTTTGGCCATCACATCAAGGGCCGTGCACAAATTGCCGCAGACCGTGACCCGTTTGAGCGCGCCTTGCGCCTTTTCCGGCAGCGCGGCCCGGTGCGCCTCGCTGTTGCTGAAAAGCGGCTCAAACGGTCCCTGCACGGGAAAGGGCAGTCCGCCCAGAAGGTGCATGACCGAGGGCCGGAGAAAGCCGCTGAGCCCTCCCGGCGCGATGAGATAGGTTGTGCCGCGCGATTCTTTGATGTCTTCAATGCGCGTGACGAAAGTGCCGCAGCCGCCCACAAGAAAGCGCCCGCTTTCCAGCAGCAGGGCGCAGTCGGGAAAAAATCGCGCATGGGCGGCCGCAAGGCGACCGACTTCGGTCCGCAATGCGTCCATATCCAAAGCCGGAGCCGTGGCGGAGGCCGCCATGCCCAGCCCGCCGCCGAAGTTGATGAAGGACAATTTCCAGCCGAGCGCGTCCCGGCAGTAAGTCGCCAGCGAAAACACCGCCGCAAAGGACGCAGCCAGCGAAGCGTGACTCAGCACCTGGCTGCGCAGGTACACGTGAATGCCCGCCGGGCGGATATGCCTGAGAGACGCAAACAGGGCTTTGTGCGCTTCCAGACTTTCCGCATCCACGCCGAACTTCATGCTCACGCCGCCGGTCAGCTCGGGGAATTCGCCCGGCCCGAAGGCCGCGTCCGGGTTGATTCTGAGTCCTACGGGCAGGGGACCGTTCGCGGCCATTCCGCTTGCGCCGGCCAAAGCGTCCAGCCGGGCGAGTTCGGAGTAGGAATCCGCCGTGACCATGCAGTTGCCCAGAGCGTCGGCAAGCTGTTCCGCTGTCTTGCCCGGCGCGGAATAAAAAATCCGCTCCGGCGCGAAACCCGCCGCCAGGGCCCGGCGCACTTCGTAAGAAGAAGCCGCGTCGGCCCCAAGGCCGTTCGCGGCCAGACAACGGCAGACCGCGGGATGCGGGTTGGTCTTCACAGAATAAAGCACTGAAAAATTAGGAAAAGTCCCGCGTAATACAGCCAGTTGCGCCGCGATAGCTGTTTCTTCGTACAAATAGAAAGGGCATCCGTATTCATCCGCCAGTCGTGAAAAAGAAGCATGCATGGGCGCTCCGTATCCGGGGGCCGCGCCCCACGGCTGTTTCGTCTGTAAAAGAACGGAATGCAAAGCCGCGCCGGTCACGGCGCGGCTTTGCATTCCTTCATCACCACGCCGCGTTCGGACAGGCGGTACCCCCTGCCGGTCATGGTCACCCGTTGGCCCGGTTTGAAATCGTCCAGCTTGCCCGCGTCAAGACGGGGCAGCACGCAGATCACTTTCACCTCGCCCTTTTCCCGGTCGGAAAGAACGACGTTCGGCGTCAGATAAATGCTCATGCCCGTGGACAGAACAATGCCCGTGACCGTTATGCTTTTGCCGATGTAGCGGCTTTCGGCGGCGGACCGGTCGTCGGCAAAAGCCTGGCGCAGGGCGGCGGCTTCCACGGCTGTTTGGGCCGTTTCCGCGCAGCGCGCGCCGGGCGAAACCGCCGGTTGCGCCACAAGCGTGATGAACAGCGCGATGCACAATACAGCAAATCGTTTCATGCGTCCTCCCCGTGATGCGCCCGTGATGCTATTGTTCCATTCTACCGCCGCGCCGCGCGCCGATCAATACATGGATGCGCTGTAGCGCAACGCGCGGCTTTCTGGTATTCTGCGAAAAAAAGGATTCCGTGTCCAATGGATAAACCCGTTGCCTGGCCGCGACGCTACAAGTGGCTTCACGAATACGCGCTGGAAAAACCCGGCGCCGAAGCCGATTATAAAGAAAGCTGGAACGCCGTGCGCTACTGGCTGCACGGTAAAATATTCGCCCTGCTGGTGCGCGATCCGCAAAACAAAGTCCTGCTGAACCTCAAGTGCGACCCCTACCTGTCTCTTGAATTTCGCGGCCGTTACGCCTGCGTGCTGCCGGGCTGGCACATGAACAAGCTGCACTGGATTTCTCTGGCCTTCTACGGCCGCCCCGGCGACAGCCTGTGCCGGGAACTGGTGGATATCTCGTATGGCCTGGTTCGCGCGAATCTGCCCCGGAAATTCCGAAAAGACACCCTTGGGGCTTATCCATAGAGTGTTCGCCGCTTGAAATAGTCGCTGCCCTCACCCCTTCGGGCGACTTTGCCGTCCAATTCCGCTGTCCTGCGAAATTGCCGCCTGCGCTTATTCCGCCCCCTCTTCCAGGCGTTCGAGCTTGTAGATTACCGGGTGCAGCGCGTCGGAACAGCAGACCACGTCCGTGCCTTTGGGCCCGATTTTCGGGTAATCGTGCCCCAGAGCCAGAAAAACGACCTTCTGTTGCAATTCCGCCCAGGCCCAGCTGCAAAAGCCGTCGGGCTTGTTGCAATTTTTTGAGATATACTCGCTGCCTTCCTTGTAGCGGGTGCATATCCTAGGCACGCCCTCGGCGGCGAATTCCGCGTGGATGTCGTCGAGCGTCAGCCGTTTCAGCACCGTGAGTTTCACATCATAATACCGTATCCCGGCCATGCGGACCTCCTGAGGCGAATTTTTCATTCTGAACTGATCCGCATTCTTTACCCCCCGACGCACCCGCCCGCAAGGGCACAGTCCCCCTCGCGCCGGTTGCCGAAACCTTTCGCATAGGGGCGCCGGACGTGCCTAAAATCCTGAACGCGCCCCCCGCGACGCCCGCCCTTGTACCGGCTGCCGGGACATAGTATGAGTCGCGGAGCGAGGTATTCCCCCTGCGCTGCATCCACCACCCCACCTATGAGGACGCCATGCTGTTAGATCCCAAAAATCACGCTGACTGGCAGATCGCCGAAGCGGCCGAAAAAACCATGAAACCCGTCACGCAGGTCGGCAGGGAACTGGGCCTGCTGGATGCCGAACTGCTTTCCTACGGCCGCGGAATGGCCAAGGTCGATTTTCGTTCCGTGCTCTCGCGCCTGGAAGGGCAGCCCGGCGGCAAATATGTGGACGTTACGGCCATCACCCCCACCCCGCTGGGAGAAGGCAAATCCACCACCACCATCGGCCTGGTGCAGGGTCTGGGCAAGCGGGGATATCGCGCATCCGCCGCCATACGCCAGCCTTCGGGCGGCCCCACCATGGGGGCCAAAGGCTCGGCCGCGGGCGGGGGCGCTTCCCAGTGCATTCCTCTGACCCAATACTCTCTGGGCTTTACCGGCGACATCAACGCGGTGATGAACGCCCACAACCTGGGCATGGCCGCGCTCACCGCGCGCATGCAGCACGAGCGCAACTACGACGACGAAAAAATTCTGGCCCTGTCCGGCTACCCCAAACTGCACATCGACCCCACGCGCGTCACATCAGGCTGGGTCATGGATTTTTGCTGCCAGGCCCTGCGCAATATCGTCATCGGCCTGGATTCCGGCGGCGGCAAGAGTGACGGCTACATGATGCAGTCGCGCTTCGACATCGCGGTTTCGTCGGAAGTGATGGCCATTCTCTCCGTGGCCAGAGATCTCAAGGATATGCGCGAACGTATCGGCAAGATCATCCTGGCCTATGACCGCTCAGGCAGACCCGTGACCACCGAAGACCTCAGGGTGGCCGGGGCCATGACCGCCTGGATGGTGGAAGCGGTCAACCCCAACCTCATCCAGACCCTTGAAGGCCAGCCCGTGCTGGTGCATGCCGGGCCCTTCGCCAACATCGCCATCGGCCAGAGTTCGGTCATCGCGGACCGGGTGGGCCTGAAACTGAGCGAGTACCACGTCACGGAATCCGGCTTTGCCGCCGACATCGGCTTCGAAAAATTCTGCAACCTGAAATGCCGATACAGCGGCCTTGCCCCGGACGCGGCCGTGATCGTCGCCACCGTGCGCGCCCTTAAAAACCACGGCGGCGCGCCGGCCCCGCAGTTGGGCCGGCCCCTGCCCGAAGCCTACGCCAAAGAAAACGTGGGCTTTGTGGAAAAGGGCTGCGAAAACCTGCTGCATCACATCAGCACCGTCAAAAAATTCGGCGTGCCGCCGGTGGTCTGCATCAACGCGTTCGTCACCGACACGCCGGCGGAAATCGCGAAAATCCGCAAGCTGTGCGAAAAGGCCGGAGCCAGAACGGCTGTTTCCCGCCACTGGGAAATGGGCGGCGAAGGCGCGTTGGAACTGGCCGACGCGGTGGCCGACGCCTGCAAGGAACCCTCGATCTTCAAAGCGCTTTACCCCTGGAGCACTCCCTACAGGGAACGCATCGAGATCGTGGCCAAAGAAGTTTACGGCGCTGATGGCGCGGATTTCGCCCCCAAGGCGGCGGACGCCCTGAAACGACTGGAAGCCGAAGGCAGGCACGAGGATATGGGCCTGTGCATGGTCAAAACCCAGTATTCTTTGTCCGACAGGCCGGAACTGAAAGGCGCGCCTAAAAATTGGCGTTTGCAGGTGCGCGACGTGCTCGTATACGGCGGCGCGGGCTTTGTGGTGCCGCTGGCCGGCGGCATCACGCTCATGCCGGGCACGGGTTCCAAACCCAACTTTCAGGCCGTTGACGTGGATGTGGAAACAGGCCGCGTGATCGGCATATTCTGACCGCAAGGAGGTTTCGCATGACCTTGACCGCAACGAAAATTCTGAACAACGGCGTGGCCGTTCCCATGCTGGGCCTGGGCGTGTGGCGCGCCCGGGACGAGGAAGGCGTCCGGGCCGTGGCCTGGGCTCTGGAAGCCGGGTACCGGCACATCGACACGGCCAGCTTTTACCGCAACGAGGCCGCCGTGGGCCAAGCCGTCAGGGAAAGCGGCCTGCCGCGCGAAGATATCTTCGTCACCACCAAGCTCTGGAACGAGGACCAGCGGACCGGCGCGCAGACGGAAGCTTTTGAGCGCAGCCTGGACGCGCTCGGCCTGGATTACGTGGACCTGTATCTGGTCCACTGGCCGGTGCCGGACCGTTTCGTCGCTTCCTGGAAGATTGTGGAAAAAATTTACGCCGCCGGCCGGGCCAGAGCCATCGGCGTGTCCAACTTCCATGCCCCGCACCTCAAAACCCTGCTGGAAACGGCCGAGGTCCGGCCCGCGGTCAATCAGTTCGAATGCCATCCCTACCTGGCGCAAGAAGACCTTATCGATCTGTGCGCGCGAAAAGGCATCGCCTGCGCGGCTTACAGTCCCCTGGGCGGCAAAGGCTCCCCCGTGCTGGAAGACCCGGCGCTCGCGGCCGTGGCGGCCAAATACGGCAAAAGCCCGGCCCAGATCGTGCTGCGCTGGAACGTGCAGCGGGGCGTCATCGTGCTGCCCAAATCCGTGCACCAGGAACGCATCGCCGCCAACGGCGAACTCGACGGTTTCGAGTTGACCGGCGCGGACATGGCCGCCGTCACCGCCCTGAACCGCAACCAGCGCCTGGGTTTTGACCCGGACAATTTCGACTTCTGAACGGAGGAGCCATGAGCAGTATTCTTATCATCAACAGCAGTTTTCGCCCCAAAAGCAACTCCAGCCTGCTGTCGGCCCGGGTCGCGGCGGGCGCGACCGCCAAGGGGCACACGGTTCAAACGATAGATATCGGCCGGTTGCGCATCGACCCCTGTTGGGGCTGCGAAAAGTGCTGGCTGCCGAACGCGGACTTCTGCGTGAACAAAAAGGACGACATGCACCAGTTCTATCCGGCGGTGCGTGATGCCGACGCGCTGGTCTATGTGTCTCCTGTTTACTGGTTCAACCTGGGCGGCCAGATCAAACAGTTCATTGACCGCTGTTTCGCCGTGGCGACGAGCCCCAACTATGAAGGGCCCAGCCGCTTCGCGGGCAAAAAGATCGGAGCCGTGCTGGTGTACGGCGATTCTGATCCCTTCAATTCCGGCTGCGTCAACGCCCTGCGTTCCTTGCAGGACATTTGCACTTATGCCGGCGCGCAGTGGATGGGCGCCTTGTACGGTTCCGCCCTGGGCCAAGGGGAAATCGCGAGCAACGCGGAACTCATGGAACGCGCCAGAGAGTACGGCGCGTTGTTCTAAATTGGGGGACTCTGTCCCCCACCCCCCCTGGCAGGGGCATAATGCCCCTGCACCCCCATTATCGGCCGGGCTCCGGCAGGAACTGAGGAGGTCTGGGGGGAATCATTCCCCCCGGGCGGGGTTTGGGGCGGCAGCGCCAAAGGAATAAGGACCATTCGCGCATGCTCAGATCCTGTTTCATCCACCTGCCGGGAATCGGTCCGGCCTTTGAAACCCGGCTGCGGCAGGCGGGCGTGGCGACATGGGACGACGCCCTGCGCCTGCCTCTGCCCTGCGGTGACGCGCGGGCCGCTCTGTTGCGGGAAGAGGTTCTGGAATCCGTGCGCCGCCTTGAGGCCGGGGACGCTCTGTGGTTCGGATCAAAGCTGCCCCCGGCCGGGCAATGGCGCCTGTTTTCGCATTTCAGAGCGCGCGCGGCCTATGTGGACATCGAAACCACCGGATTCGACGGAAACATCACCACCGTCGCGCTGTACGACGGGCAAAGGGTGCGTACCTATGTGCAAGGGGTCAATCTGGAAGCTTTCGCCGACGACATTCTGGAGCATACGCTGCTGGTGACCTGGAACGGCCGGGGTTTTGACGCGCCCATTCTGCGGCGGGAACTGCACATTCCGCTGGACATGGCCCATCTGGACCTTTTGCCGGTGTTCCGGGCGCTGGGGTTGAAAGGCGGGCTGAAACGGGTGGAACGGACTCTGGGCCTGGACCGGGGAGACCTGGACGGGGTGGACGGCTGGGCCGCGGTGCGGCTGTGGCATGCGTACGAGCGCGGCAAAGATCCGGCCGTGCTGGAAACGCTGCTGGCGTACAACACGGCCGACGTGTTGAGTCTGGAATTTTTGGCCGCCTACGCCCTGGCCCGCCACGGGTACGGAACGATGGACGGGCTGTTTCCGGTCGCGGAAGAAAAAAATCCTTTTACGCCCTGCCCCAGGGTGTTGCGGCAGGTGCTGGGGCTGCGTTGCTGAAAAGCGCCTTTCGCCTCCCTGGACTGAAATCGGCCTTTTCCTTGCCGGGGAGATCAAAATCCATCTTTTAGAGCATTTCAACTTTCAAATTGTATAAAAACCGTTGCAAAAAAGGCGCCGACATCTGCACATAATGATGCGAGATTACCAATATAAACGACACGCTTCGCGGGCATCCGCTTCGCGTCTGCCGAGCAATTTCAAAGTGAAATTGCTCTAACCCGTTGCGAAGCACATAAAAAAATGACCGGAGATCCCCAGCACAAGCGCCTGTTCGCGGCCGTGGAACTGCCCGAAGGCATCCGCGCGGCGCTTGAGGCCTTGCAGCGGAAAGCGCCGGGCATACGGCGCTCTTCCCTGGCGGGCGCGCACCTGACCTTGCGCTTTCTCGGCGACGTTCCGCTGCGGGACCTCCCGGCCGTTCAAAAGGCGCTCCGCACGGTACGGGCGGAACCTTTCAGCCTGCGCATGCAGGGCCTGGGCCTCTTTGCCCGTTCCGGGCGCGGCGTCTTCTGGGCGGGGCTGGAAGAATCCCCGGCCTTACTGGACCTCAAACGGCAGGTGGATGCGGCGCTGGCGGCCGGGGCAGGAATTTCGCCGGATGCCCGCCGCTTTTCGCCGCACGTCACCCTGAGCAGGCTGAAAACGCCGCCTTCCCCCGCCCTGCGCGCATTTGCCGCCGAACATGCGAGCGAGAGCGCGGGGAGCTTCGCCGTGGAGCGCTTCGTCCTGTTCGGCAGTCTGCTCACGCCCGGCGGGGCCGTGCACACGCCGGAAGAAATCTACCCGCTGGGCGTGCGGGACAGAGCCCCTGCTGCCGTCACCAGATAAACGGCAGCAGCCGCCAGCGCACTTTTTTGCAATATTCGGCGTAGCCGGGCAAATTGGCGCGCAAGTGACGTTCCTCGCGCAGCAGACGGACGACGAGCGCCGCACAGAATCATCATGGCGACAAACAACACCGAGGCGCAGCACTGGATGATTTTCTGCGCCGGATCCGGTTCGGCCAGAGGGGTCAGGGTCAGGCGGCCGGCCAGCAGGGCCGGATCATCGCGCAGCACGACAAGGGACACGGCCAGGCCCATGCCCAGAAAGACGGCGATATACAGCCAGGCCTGCCAGTACAGCACAGTTCCCGCGGGCCAGAACAGCAGCGAGCAGAACGCGGCGAAGGTCCCCGCATAGGCATACAGCAGTCTTTTGCGTAAAGCGCGCCTGTCCATAACCCCTCCTTCTTCGCCGTACGTCCGGCGCGGCCGCTCGCCGGGGGCAAAAGACGCTTTTTCAGGACAGGCGCCAGGGGCAGTTTTTCAATGAAAGATTTTGCTCCAAAGGCCGCAGACGGAGACATTCGGGCAAAAGATTTATTAGAGCATTTCACGCTTGAAATGCTCTGCAAAGATTTGTCCGCAAATCCTTGCCGCGAAATAGGCGTAGGCGAGTTTGACTCGCCGTTAAGCGACTATTTCAAGTGTAAAATGCTATAAGAAACAGCTCCTAACCCGGCAGCATGTCCAACAGGTACACGACCAGGGGCGAAAAAACCACGGTCAGCAGTCCGGCCAGAATCATGGCCAGCCCGGCCATGGCCCCCTGTTCTTCCCCTTCCAGCAGGGCTATGGCCGTGCCCTGCACGTGGGCCGTCGTGCCCAGCGCCAGCCCCCGCGCCAAAGGATCGGTGACGCCGCAGACCGTCAGGGTCCAACTGCCCAAAAAAGTGCCGAAGGTGCCGGTCGCCACGACAAAGGCCGCTGCCAGGGCCGGTATGCCGCCGTACATGGCCGCGACATCCACGGCAAAAGGAATGGAAATGCCTTTGGGCAGGATGGACATGACCACTTCGCGCGGCAGACCGCCCAGGCGCGCAATCAGCCCGGCAGACAGCATGGCGGAGGCGGCCCCCAGAGCCACCCCGGCCACAATGGGCAGGGCGTGGCGCCGCAGCAGACGCCGGTGGCGGTACAGGGGCAGGGCCAGACAGATGGTGGCCGGCCCCAGCGGAAAGGCCATGATGTCCCCGGCCGGAACATAGGCCTCGTACGGCAGTCCGCAGGCCGTCAGCGCGGCGATGACCGCGGCGGACATCACGATGATCGGGTTCAGCAACGCATGGCCGCTCTTCAGATACAGCCGCCTGACCGCGATATATCCGGCCAGGGTGAAGGCCGTCCAGAACAGGGTTGCCACGGCCGTCATCGCTTTGTATCCCTGCGCAGCAGGCGGATGAACCAGCCGACGCCCAGCAGCGGCAAAAACGAGCTGACCGCGATGGCCGCCGTCAGAACCAGGGCATGCTCGTAAAAGACCCCGCCCCAGTCCATCAGGCCGGCGGCGATGGGAATGAAAAAGAAAACCATGTGCCTCAGCAGAAAGGAAGCGCCCTCGTTAATGTGCTCTTCTTTGACGATGCCGGAAAGAAGCAGCAGAAAAAGCGCGATGACGCCCAGCACATTGCCCGGAACAGGAAGGCCGGCAGCGACGACGGCCCAGTGACAGGCTCGCCATAGAACGATCAGCGCGGCTATCTGGCAAAGCGCCGCCAGTGTTTTTTTCATAGAAAGTTTTACTTTTGCAATTGTACAATTAAAATTTCGCAAACAGCACAGGGTGCAGCGTGTAACAATGCCGGATTGCAAAGATAAACGACACGCTTCGCGGACATCCGCTTCGCGTCTGTCGGGAAATTTCAAAGAGAAATTTCTTCAGTGCGCAGGGTATCCCGCGCCGGGCAAAAGTCAACCGGAGGCACAATGTCTTTCACTGACAAAATCTGTGTGGTCACGGGCGGGGCGAACGGCATCGGCCGTTGCCTGGTCGAACGCTTCGCCGCCGCCGGGGCGCGGGTCGCTTTTATGGACCTGGATGCGGCTTCGGGCGGGCGGCTGGCGAAAAAAATCGGAAAGAACTGTCTGTTCGCGGCCGGAGATATAGCCCGCGAAGCGGTGCTGTCCCGTTTTGCCGGCCGGGTCGGCAGGCCCGAGGACATAGCCGCCGCCGTCATGTTTCTGTGTTCCCCGGAAGCGGCCTTCATCACCGGGCAAAACCTTGTTGTGGACGGCGGCATGACCCGACGGATGATCTACCACGGCGACGCCGGCTGGACTTTTGCGCCGCCGGACTGAATTTTTAACCGCAAGCGGGGCTCCGCCCCGCACCCCGCAAGGGGCCTGGGCCCCTTGACCCGCAATAGGTGAAGTTTCAGACCTGTTCCACCAGTCTGCGGCCCAGATCAAAGGCCCGCTCCAAATCCTGCGGAAAAACATCCTGATGGCGTTTGATCTTGGCGGACGCGTCCCACATGTCTGTGTCATATTTGGAATAGTCCTTGAACTGCATGGTGTCGCAGCACAAAAAGACCTCGCAGGGCGCGAACAGCCGCTCCATCACGCCTTTGGCGATGCCGACGACCGTGGTTTTGCCGTAAGCTTTCATGCGTTCTTCGGCGACGTTCATGGTGTACACAAGCGCCGCCGCTTTCTTGCGCGGCGACAGGGGCGGCTTGACCTTGCTGTACAAGAGATACTGAAACCACAGACGTTCCATAAAAGCTCTCATATACGCAGTTTCCATGCAAAAATAAAAAGGAGAACCCAGCACCAGCACGTCAGCCTCATGCGCTTTTTGCAACAATGGAGCAAGATCATCCTTAAGAATGCAACGTCCGTAGGAACTACCTTTAGGATCTTTACAATGAAAACAGCTTATACAGCCCCTGTACGTATAGTCGCGAAGATGCGCCAGTTCCGCATCCGCGCCCGAAGCGGCGGCGCCGGCAATGACCTTTTCCAGCAGTTGAGCGGTGTTCCAGGCTTTACGGGGACTGCCGTTGACGGCGAGCAATTTCATGGTTCCTCCTTGGGCTTTTCTTGCTTGTGGCATACGGTTCCTCTCTTTACAAGCCGGAAGGCGCTCTATAAGGCAATGAAAGATGCGGCGCGCAGCCGTCATCCAGTGAGCCTCCCGTAGCGAAAAAATTCCTTGACGGCCTTTTGCCCAAAGCATAATGTCCGCTCTTGTTACGGACCGTGTGGGTTCGCCGTTCTGGCGGAAAAAATTTTTCCTTCAGGACATGAACGGCAGGCAGGCTACGCCGGCCGCGTGAGCAGCGACGACAGCTTTTGCGATGCTCGTATCTCGATGTGATGGCGCATCCGCTGTGAAACCGCGCGCGCGTGTTTTGTCCGGTCGTGCTGCTGGCGTTGTGCGTTGCTGTTTGTCGCGGGTCCGGTTTGCGCCGGCGCCGTTTTTCGACATCTCCCGCGCTTTCCCTGTTTCGCTCCGGAGCAGGAAAACGCGGTTTTTTTGTGACCGAAACCGTGCCCGCACGGTAAATATACCGCATCAACAGTGTACCAAAAAGGGAGCAGCATGAACGTCATCGCATACAGCCTGATGTGCTACGCCATCACAGCGGTCATCTCTTTCATGGTGATCGGCATAGCGCTCGTCGTCAACCGAGTCATGAGCAACGGCGAAAAGCAGAACGAGCAGGGATGAGGAGAAAATCATGGACCAGCTTATACAACTCTTCCCCGGCATCTCCACTTTCTTCCTGCAGGACTCCTTCATCGCCTTCTCGCGAATCGGCCTCATCCTCTTCGGCATCGTGCTTGCCTACTACGGCTTCAAAGGCACGCTGGAACCCCTGATCATGATTCCCATGGGCATCGGCATGATCGCCGTCAACGCCGGGGTTCTGTTTCTGGAAAACGGCGTCATCGGCAACATCATTTTGAACCCGCTGGTCTCAGACCCCGCTGACGTGGTGAATATCATGCAGGTCAACTTCCTGCAGCCGATATATACGCTCAGTTTCAGCAACGCGCTCATCGCCTGCCTGGTGTTCATGGGCATCGGCGTCATGAGCGAGATCAGCTTCATTCTGGTCCGGCCCTGGACCTGCATGATCATAGCGCTTCTGGGCGAAATGGGAACCTTCGCCGCCCTGATCGTGGGCCGCTATCTGGGCCTCAATCCCGGCGAGGCCATTTCCGTGGCCCTTATCGGCGGCGCGGACGGCCCCATGGTGCTTTTCGCCTCGCTGGTGCTGGCCAAAGATCTTTTTGTGCCCATCGCAGTCATCGCTTACCTCTATCTCAGCCTGACCTATGTGGGCTACCCCTACCTGATCAAAGCCATGGTGCCCGCCGGCTACCGCGGCATTGACATGGAATTTGAAGTGCCCAACGTGTCCAAGCGCACCAAATTCCTGGTCACCATCGTGCTCTGCGCCATGCTCTGCCTGATTCTGCCGGTGGCGGCGCCGCTGATCATGTCCTTCTTCGTGGGCGTGGCCATTAAGGAAGCGGAAATTGAACCGCTGCAAAGGCTGCTTGAATCCACCATCCTGTACGGCTCCACCTTCTTCATGGGCCTGCTGCTCGGCGTGCTCTGCGACGCCCAGGTGCTGCTGAACCCCAAAATCGCCATCCTGGTGGTGCTGGGCGTCGTGGCGCTCGCCGTTTCCGGCGTGGGCGGCATTTTGGGCGGCTGGATCTTTTATTGGGTGACCAAAGGCAAGTTCAACCCCATCATCGGGGTGGCCGGCGTCTCATGCATGCCGACAACGGCTAAGATCGCCCAAAAGGTCGCCATGGATGAAAACCCCTACTGCATCATCATGCCCATCGCCATGGGCGCCCAGATATGCGGGGTCATTACCACCGCCATTGCGACAGGCGTCTTTATTGCAACCATGAGCTGGATGCCCTGACAGTGAGGTGCGCCGTGTTCCGTGCGGCTGCCGACCATAGCGGGGGGGCCATATCGCCCTCCCGCGACAGCGCCCGGCGCGGCCCCTCTCTGCCGCCCGGCTGGACTCTTGAACAACACCGTGTTCTGGATTCGACCAACGCCGAAGCCCACCGCCGCATCATCGCAGGCCTGAGCGCGAAAACCGCGATCCTGGCCGAACGCCAGACCGCCGGGCGCGGCCGTGGAGCGCGCGCCTGGGAATCGGCCGAAGACAAAGGCTTGTGGGTCAGCCTTGTCCTGCCCGTAACGCCGCCGCTTGCCGTCCTGGCCCAGTCCACGCTGGTTTTGGCCGTGGCCGCGCACGAAGCCGTGGAACGGGCCATCGGTCTGAGACTGTCTGTCAAATGGCCCAACGATCTTTTGCACGAAGGCCGCAAGTGCTGCGGTCTGCTGGTGGAAGCGAACATCGCGAAAGCAGCGTCCGGCGCGCCGCGCGGCGATGCGTCCGCCATGCTCATTCTGGGAATCGGCCTGAATATCGCCCACCTGCCTGAGGATTTTCCGGCCGCCCTGCGGGAAAGAGCGACCTCGCTCCGGCTGATCGCCGGGCGGGAATGCAGTCGAGAGCAGATCCTGCGGGGTATTCTCGACAGTGTGGATTATTGGTTCGACCTCTGGACAAATCAGGGTTTTGCCCCTGTCCGCGAAGCCTGGCTGGCCGTGAACTGCACCATGGGACGCCGGATAGTTCTGCCTGACGGATACGGATACGCTCACGGCACGGCGCACGATCTCGCCCCGGACGGCGCCCTTGTCGCGCTGGCCGGCGATGGCGCCTTGCTGCGCATTAACGCGGGTGAAATCATTTTTTGCAACGCGCCTTTGTCGTCCCCCGCCGGCTGAGCGGGCGTTTCGGAGCATTTCGCGTCCAAAGGACCTGTGGTCAAAGTGCGGTCAGATATAGTATGTAAAGCCCCAGCCCCGCGTGGAACCCGCCCCCGGCGTCGGTTCCCCCCGGGAAGTAAGCCGGAAACGGCCTTATGTATTGAAGGATCGGAAAGAAACCTGTTATTCGACCTGCTGCCCAGGCCCGCGCGGTTTTCAGGAAGCAGGCAAAGCGGATCCCCTATGGATCAAGAGACTATAATGCGTACCACCATTGAAGAACTTTGTGTCCGTCATACCCTGGTGACCATCACCCGCGAAGGGCGCGAGCGTATTCTCGAAGAAATCGCGGCATTGGGCTACGACAAAAAAATCTGCGGCGAGCTGCTGTTGCCGGAAAAATATCCGAGCCGCGACCTGCAGCGCTGTCCCGGCTGCGTGGGGCAGCCGCCCATACCCGGCATCGTGCGGCGTGAGGATTTCAGCCCGCGCAAGGGGTACATTGCTGTGGGCTTTGCCTCCTGGCGCTCTTCCGAAACGGGCAGACTGCGCATTCCCTCCTTTGTCCATCCGGACGAGATCGAATCCATCTGGCCGCCGGAAAGCGCTATTTCCCGGGCCGCGCGGATAAACAGAAAAGACCTGCGCCAGACGCCGGCCATGCGTGCCGTGGTGAAGCTGCTGGATCTGCGCGGCGCAGTTCCCGCCGCCATGGGGCTTTGGGGCACGGTCGCCCTGGAAGTGCAAACCGGCTATCCGTATACGCACGAGCATTCGGACCTGGACCTGCTGCTCGCCATGACCCGGCCGGCGGGGCGGACGGAACTGCGTCGCTGCCTTTCCGTGGTGCTGGCTCTGGAAAAAGAATTTGCGATTCGCGTTGACGCGGAAGTGAGCCTTTCAAACGGATACGGCGTCTCGCTCAGAGAACTTCTGCAGGGGGGCGCCGCCGTGCTGGCCAAGGGCCAACAAAATGTAGCCCTCATGTCGAAAGAAGAAGTACTGGCGGGTCTGGGCAAACCCGCCGAGCAAGGAATATAAGACAGTAACCTGTAACCTGTTGCAAGGAGTTTCCATGGAAATCAAAGCAAGAATGCCCGGCAAAGTGGACGAGGTCAAAGTCGCGGTCGGCGATGCGGTGAAAAAAGGGGACATCATCCTGGTGATGGAAGCCATGAAGATGAAAACCCCCATGCCCGCGCCCCAGGACGGCACGGTCAAGGAAATCAAAGCCGCCGCCGGCGCGCGCATCAGCGCCGGGGACGTGCTGATCATTATTGAGTGAGTTAAAACAAACCGGAGAGGGAAAATTGCGGGCAGGCGACTTTCCCTCTCCGGCGCGTTTTTTGACGTATGGCGCCGTCAGGATCGCCAGCGCCACGGTTCCGGTTTGTATACACCCCGCGAGGCGATAGCCAGGGTCATGTCCCAGGTCTGGACGCTGAGCACCCGCAGCGCGGCCAGCGCCAACAGGGTGAAACGCCGGTGCAGGGGCAGCTTCGGCGCGCGCAGCCGCAGGCTGCGGCGCAAATCGGAAAGCGCCCCCAGAGCCCGCGGAAAAAAAGCCATCATCAGGGCCAGCGCCAGGGCCGCGCGCCAGACCCCTTCACCAAGCAGGGGCTTGATTTTGCCCCGAAACAGGCCGAAGCAGACGGCGCTTTCCAGACGGACCAACCAGGCGAGGCTCCAGGACAGAACCCGGCCCAGGGTCAGCGGGGTTACGGCCAGGGGCACGGCCAGCGCCAGTCCCAACAGGGTGAACAGACGGCAGCCCAGCAGCAGAGCCCCTTCCAGAGCCGGACCGAAGGCGCCGGGGTGCTCGAAAAGATAGAGACAAAGCCGGGAAACAGCCCAGGTCAGGACAAAAAAGCCGTAAGCGGCAAGAGCGGCCCGGCCCCGCGGCATGACGTAAACGGCTGTCGCGGCCAGCGCACAGGCCGGAACGAGCAATAAAAAAAGACCATTCCAGGGCAGAATCCAGGCTAGAATACCTAAGCCCGCTACGCTGAAAACCAGCGCCCGCGCGTCAAGGGCGGCAAGAAGCGCGAGCAGCCGCAGAGCGCTGCTGTGCGCTAAAGACGCGCGGCGCGGCGCGGCGAATGCGGCATCTGACATTTTTTTAGCCTACACCGCCTTTCGCGCAGCGTCCAGTTTGACTTTTCTCCGTGCGGGATATAGCGTACGCAGCCGAAATACCGCATCCAAGACGAAGCATATGACCCAAACGCCTTCCCTCAACTCCATCCACCGCCTGGTCTGGATCGCTCTTATGGCCGCCCTGACCGCCGTGGGAGCCATGATCTCCATCCCCGTGCTGCCGCTCAGCCCCATTCCTGTATCGCTGCAGACCATGTTCGTGCTGCTGGCGGGACTCATTCTCGGCCCGCGCGGCGGCGCCGCGGCCATGGCTTTATATCTGGCCGCCGGCTGCCTGGGCCTGCCCGTATTCATCGGGGGCAAAGCGGGCCTTGCGGCCTTTCTGGGCCCCACGGGCGGTTTTTTGCTGGCTTTTGTGCCCGGCGCCATGGTCAGCGGCCTGGCCGGCGGTCTGCCGCCGAAACCCTTCTGGCTCATTCTCGCCGCCTGCGCCGCCTCCACGCTGCTCACGCTGGCCCTTGGCGCCATACAACTGGCGGCGGTCATGGACATCTCCTGGGGCAAGGCCGCGGCTTTCGGCATCACGCCCTTTCTGCCCGGCGGCGCGGCCAAATGTCTGGCCGCGGCGGCCGCATACCGCTTTCTTGCCGCGCGCAAACTGGTGCCCGCATGATTGAAGCCGCATCCCTTTTCTTTCGCCATCCCGGCGCGGAAACAGACACCCTCAGCGACCTCGGCTTCAGCGTCGCCAAAGGCCGCATCTGCGGTCTGGTCGGAGTCAACGGCAGCGGCAAATCCACGCTGCTGGCCGTGCTGGCCGGAATTTTTCCCCCGATATCGGGCAGCTTGCGCGTGGCCGGGCTTGAGCTGCCGCGCGAGGCTTTTCGCATGCGGGGCAAGGCGGCTCTGGTGCCCCAGGATCCGGACGTCTATATTCTGGGTTCCCTGGTGGAAGAAGACCTGCTGCTCGGCCTGGACCCGGACGACGACGCAGGCCGCGAGCGCGCCCTGGCCTTTGCCCGGGCCTTCGGGCTGTCGAATCTGCTGCATCAGCCGGTCCATACCCTCTCGTACGGCCAGAAACGCAAGCTCTGCCTGGCCTCCGCCCTGGCCGGAAAGCCGGAACTGCTGCTGCTCGACGAACCCTTTGCCGGCCTGGACCACCCGGCGGCCATAGCCATGCGCGAGGCTCTGATCCGCAACAAGGCCGCCGGCCTGACCCAGATCGTGGTGGGACACGATCTGGACCTGACGGCCGACATCACGGACAGCTTCATTCTGCTCGAGGGCGGCCGCATCAAGGTCGCCGGGGACGCGGCGGCCGTCTTTCCCCGCCTTCTGGATGCCGGGGTGCGGCCGCCCTGCTGGTGGTTTACGGGCCAAAAAACGCCTCTCTGGCTGGGCAGCGGCTGAGCCGGGCGAAACCCGCCCTTACCCCATTTACAGCGGCCGCCATCGGCAGTAAGAAACCCCGATGAAACAAGAAAAACGAACCACCTTCTCGCTGGCCAACACCCCGGTGCGCCGGGCTCTGGACCGCGCCAAGCGCTCCACCTTGATCCTGCTGCTCGCCTCCGGCCTTGTAGTCGGCTTCGTCTACAAGACCTGGTTCAAAACCCCGGATGCGCCGGTCCAGCCGCCGGCCGCCGCCGGGGCCGCGACCCAGACAGCCCCGCAACCGTCTCCGGCAACGCCCCGTTGACCGAAAGGAAATTTCATGGCCGCTTTTGCCCTCTATCTTGTTTTCGGCGCCGTTGTCGGCGTTTTTGCCGGCCTTCTGGGCGTCGGCGGCGGCACCATTCTGGTGCCCATCCTCGACTTCACCCTGGCCATGGAAAAGGTCGACCCGACCATCGCCCACCACATGGCCCTGGCCACCTCAATGGCCAGCATCCTTTTCACTTCCGCTTCCAGCGCCCGTTCGCACAACAAGCGCGGCACCATCCTTTGGGACATCGTAAAAATCATGACTCCGGGCCTCATTGCGGGCACATTTCTGGGCAGCTTCGTGGTTTCGGAAATACCCACCAGACCCCTGAAAATCATCTTCGCGGCTTTTTTGCTCTATGCGGCCGTGCAGATGATTCTGGATTTCAAACCCAAAGCTTCACGCCATCTGCCGGGCAAGGCCGTTCTGCTGCTGTTCGCGGTCGGCGTCGGCGTCATCTCCAGCTTCATCGGCATCGGCGGCGGCACCCTGATCATCCCCTTTCTGGTCATGTGCAACGTGAACATGATCAATGTGGTCGGCATCTCCGCCGCGCTGGGTTTTCCCATCGCCCTGGCCGGCAGCCTGGGCTTCGTCGTCAACGGCCTTGCCGTGCCGAACCTGCCCCCCTACTCGCTGGGTTTCGTCTACCTGCCGGCTCTGGCGGGCCTGGTCATCGCCAGCATGCTGACCGCGCCTCTCGGCGTGCGGCTTTCCCATTCCCTGCCGGTACGGACCCTGAAACGCTTTTTCGGCTGTGTGCTCGGCGCCATTGCCCTGCGCATGGTCTGGACCATCCTTTAGAGCCGTTTCGGGCGGCTTGCCTTAATGGCCGGAACATCGTACGTCTTTGCCGGTGAAACACCCTGACTGAACGCCGGAGCATCCATGGTCACCGCCCTGGGCATTTACCTGTTTTTCGGCGCCATCGTCGGCATTCTGGCAGGCCTCTTGGGGGTCGGCGGCGGGGCCGTTCTGGTGCCAATCCTCGATTTTACCCTTGAATTTCAGGGTATTGATTCGACCTACATTCACCATATGGCCATCGCCACCTCCATGGCCAACATCGTTTTCACCTCGGCTGTCAGCACCTGGTCGCACAACAGGCACGGCACCATACCCTGGGACCTGGTGCGCTGGATCACCCCCGGCATTCTGGCCGGGGCTTTCGGCAGCACTTTTGTGGTGGCGGCCGTTCCGGCCGCGCCGCTCAAACTTATGTTCGGCTGCTTTCTGCTTTACGCCGCCAGCCAGATGCTGATCAACATCAAGCCCAAGCCCAGCCGCCACCTGCCCGGCAAAGCGGGACTGATCGCCGTCGGCGCGGTCATCGGCGTTCTTTCCGGTTTTCTAGGCATAGGCGGCGCGGCCGTTTACATTAAATTCATGAATTTATGAAAAAAGACCCAGCGTTCAGTCCAAAACGCCTCCC
>JAVBRE010000112.1:0-9017 GCA_031548325.1 Desulfovibrionaceae bacterium | reverse complement strand
AAATAAAAGATTTTGCTCCAAGAGCGAGGAATCCGGCCCTTTTTGCGAAGGGAGTGTACTCTGATGGTACTCGACCGGAGAAAAAAGGGCCGGATGACAAGGCTATTTGGGCAAAAGATTTATTTAGAGACAGCTCCTAGCGAAGTATCACGGCAAGCCGCCGCTGCCCTGTTGACAGAGCAGAAAGAAGTCCGGATAGTTTTATGGCGAAATACTGTCAGGCATTCTATCAGCGAGGTTTTTATGGCGTCACAAGACAGGCCGCACAAGGAAGAAACTGCGCTGCTCAACGCCCTTGACCGTTCCATGGCCATCATCGAATTTTCCCCGGAAGGCGTTATTCTGCGCGCCAACAAAAACTACCTGAATATTTCCGGGTACACGGAAGAAGAGCTGCTGCACCGGCATCATCGCATCTTTTGCACGGCGGAATACGCGGTTTCAAAAGAATATGACCAGTTCTGGCGCACCTTGCGCCAGGGCCGTTTTCTTTCAGGCTCCTTTTGCCGGCGGCGCCGGGACGGCCGCCTGTTCTGGGCGGAAGCCAGTTACAACCCCGTGTTCGGCCCGGACGGAACTCTGGTCAAAGTGGTCAAGCTGGCTTCCGACGTTACGGCCCGTGTGGAAGAAGCGAACGAACGCGGCAGCAAACTGGCGGCCATAAGCCGGGCCATGCTGACCGCCGAATTCGCGCCGGACGGGACCATTCTCACAGTCAACGACAACCTGCTGGCCTGCTTCGGCTACAGCCGGGAAGCCCTGACCGGCAGCCACCACCGCATGCTCTGCGAGCCCGAATACGCGGCCAGCGCGGCCTATGCGGATTTCTGGAAGCAACTGCGGGCGGGCAATTTCATCTCCGGCCAGGCGCAACGCAGGGCCGAAGACGGGAGCACGGTCTGGCTTGAGGCCAGCTACAGCCCGGTTTTTGATCTGACCGGAAAAATACAGAAGATCGTCAAGTTTTCCTCCGACATAACCCGGCGCGTGGAGCACGAGCAGGAGGAACACAGAGAAATCGAACATCTTTCGCGGGTGATCGACGCCGCCGGCTGCGCCATCCTGCTTCTGGACTCCCACTGCCGGGTGGAACGCGTCAATGCCGGTTTTGTCCGCATTTACGGCTATCGGCCCGAAGAAATGCGCGGCAAGATTCCGCACCCTCTGTTCGGCCCTCTGAGCGACCGCGACTTCATCGGCCCCCTCAGAACCGCCCTGCGGGCCGGAGAGGCCTTCAATGTCGAAGGCCTGACCTACGGCAAGACGGGACAGCGCTTCTGGAGCGCCGTAAGCGTGACCCCCCTGCGGGACGACGCCGGAAAAATTTTCGGCGCGGGCTGCATGCTGACCGACATCACGGCCACCAAACTGCACCAGCTTTTGCAGCAGAAAGTGCTGGAAGCTGTCTCCCGCGAGTTGTCCGTCAGCGAAGTCATGGCGCTTATGTGCCGGGAAATGGAAGAAGCCGCGCCGGAACTGACGGTCAGCATCCACGGTGTGGACGCCAAATCCCGCCTGCACCTGCTGGCCGCGCCCGGCCTGTCCGAACGTTTTGCCGAAATATTGCGCGACTGCGAGGCCGGGCCCGACGCCGGGTCCTGGGGCCTGGCGGCATCCACGGGCGACAACGCCGTGGTGCCGGACATCAGCGATGCGCCCTGCTGGCGGGAACAGGCAAAAGCGCTTCTGGCCGAAGGCTTGCGGGCCTGCTGCTCCATGCCTGTCATCTCCGCCTCGGGCAGGACCGTGGGCGTCGTGACCCTGTACTACAAAGACGCGCGAGAGCCCGATTCCTTTCACCTACGCATGCTCGAAGCGCTCTCCCCCCTCTGCGCCCTGGCTTTTGACCGCGAAGAAACCCGTTTGGCCGTACGACGGCTGAGTTTTTACGACGCCGCGACCGGCCTGCCCAACAGGGAACTGCTGCTGGCGAAAATGGATATGCTGCTGAGCCGCCGGACGGAGGCGAACCAAAGCACGGCCGTGCTCTGCCTGAGCCTTGACGCGTTCAAACGCGTCGCGGAAACCCTGAGCCACGATGCGACCAACGCCCTGCTGCGCATGGTGGGCGAATGTTTGGAGAAAAAATGCGAAGCCCGCGGCCTGGTGGGCCGTCTTGCGGACGACGAGTTCATTCTCGTTCTGCCGGACTGCGATGCCGAAAAGGCGGGCGCCGTCACGCGGCGCCTGCAGCACGCCCTTGCCGACGCCTGCCGCATGGACGGGGTCGTGCTCAAACCCACGGCCTGCGCGGGGGTCAGCCTGTTTCCCGACAACGGGCAGGACAGCGAAACCCTGCTGCGCCACGCATCCCTTGCCGCCCGTCAGGCCAGGCGCCTGGGACGGGGGCAGCTCAGCTTTTACAGCGAAAACATGAACAAGGCCCTGCGCGAGCGGGTATCCATGGAATCCTGCCTGCGCGACTCCCTGCTCGGTCGGGAATTGCGTCTCTGTTACCAGCCGCAGGTCGATATGCGGCACGGCGGGCTGCACGGGTTTGAAGCCCTGTCGCGCTGGCGGCACCCCGAGTTCGGCGACGTGCCGCCGGACCGCTTCATCCCTCTGGCCGAAGAATGCGGCCTGATCGGCGATTTGAGCCGGCTGGTGCTTGAAGAGGTCTGCATCCGGCTCGGCGGATGGCGGCGAAGCGGACTTGCCGTGCCTTGTGTTTCCCTCAATCTTTCACCCTCGGATTTTCATAACAGGGACCTGCCTGAGCGCATCCTGAACATCCTGACGGCGCAGCATCTGCGGCCGGAAGACCTGGTGCTCGAAATAACCGAGGGCATTCTGCTCGACAGCAACAGCGCCACCCTGGAAACGGTCGCGGCCGTACGCAGGGCCGGCCTGCGTCTGTCCATGGACGACTTCGGCACGGGGTACTCCAGCCTCAGCTACCTACGGCGGCTTCCGGTCACGGAACTCAAGCTGGACAAAAGCTTCGTGCAGGACGTGCACACCGACGCGACCAGCCGGAGCCTGAGCGAGGCCGTCATTCGCATCGGCGAAAGCCTGGGTCTGACCGTCGTGGCCGAAGGCGTGGAAAATGAGGAGCAACTTGCCGTCCTGGCCGGACAGGGCTACCACGTGGCCCAGGGCTATCTGCACGCAAAGCCTCTGCCCGGCGACGAGGCGGCGGCCTGGGTCAGAGCGCGCACGGGCGAAGCCGGCTGACGAATCGGAGTTCCGCCTTTCCGGAGAACTATCGGGCCAAAGGCAACAGGCGCCCGGCCACCACAAGAAAAACCTCGCGGGCACGGGCCGCGATGATCTGGTTGGCCAGCCCCAGGCCGTCACAGTAGTTGCGGCTGAGCAAATCGGACCCCACTCCGCCGAGACCGACTTCGCCGGACACCACCACCCAGCGGCAGCCCGAACTCTCGATCAGGCCGAGCAGCGCGCCCGCCTCCGCGCGCACGGCGGCTTCGAAAGCCGCCAGATCTTCCGGGTTCGGCAGGCTGAACAGAATGTTCGACACCCACAGCGTCACGCAGTCCAGCAGAATCGTCGGCGTCCCGGCCTCGCTTGCAAAATCCCGCGATTCCGCCAGCCATGCGGCGATGCCTTGCCCAAGACGCAAAGGGCATTCAAGGGTGCGCCAGCTTGCAGGGCGGCGGGCGCGGTGCCGCAGCAAACGTTCGGCCATGGCCGCATCGCCGGGCCGGGCTTCGGCAGTTGCCACATAGAGCACCGGCCCGTCCGCTTGCAGGACCCGCGCTTCCGCCGCCGCGCTTTTGCCGCTCCGCGTGCCGCCCATATACAGGGTCAAATCCGTTTCGTGCATCATGGCTTTTCCTTTGATCCTTGCTCAGGTCGGGGCGTACCGCTCCCACGATCGCAGAAGCGCTGCGTGAGAAACGGAAAAATCGTCGAAGCTGAAAACCTCGAGGACAAGAACGCCTGCAAATTTGGCTCGCCAGAGCGGGTGCATCACGGCATCAATGCAGTCCGGCGGCATAAGCCGAAGCGATCTGTGGTCGCGCGGGCGCGGCCCGAAGCGCCGGAGAAGGTCGGAAGCCGCAAAGCCGGCCGATTTCCCGCAAAAACCGTCGCCGGGGGCGGCCGAGGTTTCGGTTTCGCGCGGTTCCAGCCCGTGCAGATGGATGACGCGAACGCGGGAAAGCCAGGCCTCCAGCACGGGCGCGGGGTCGTTCCCGTCTTTCCAGATGTGCCCGATATCCAGACAGCGGGAATACGACTTGTCGCCCGGCTCGCCACCCGGCTTGCCCTCAAGCCAGCCGTCCCAGAAATTCGTGGGGTAGGTTTCGAGATTTTCCACCGCCAGTTGCTCGGGCGAGGGCAGGCAGGCCGCGATTTCGCGCAGGGCTTGGGCGGTCCAGTGACGCATCCCGTCGGGCAGTCCCCGGCCTTTGTCCGCATTTTCGCCGAACAAGGCAGCGTTGAGCAAAGGAAAATTAAGATGCAGCACAAAGCTGTGGGGACCAAGCGGCGCGGTGAGATCCACGACGTTGCGCACCTTGGCGACCATCGCCCGCGTACCTTCCGGCGTGTCAAAATCTTCGTCGGTGGGCAGGTGCAGATGCAGGCTCGCGCCTTCGCCGTCAACTATCTTGCCGATTTCCCTGATTTCTTCCGCTGTGGGCAGAAATTCGCCGCCCGTCCCCGTCTCCATCAGCAGCAGGGCCACGTCCTCGCAACGCTCCGCCGTGAAACGCACCCCCGGAACATAACCCGCGGGCAGCAAAAACGAAGTCCCGCTCAGTTTCAGGCCCGGAATCGTATATTTTTTCAAAACAAGTTTCCCCCGACATCCTGATTCTCATTGCCTTATCACCAGCAGCGGCCCAAGCAGCACACGACCAGAACAGCGCATTCGACAACTTCAATAAGGCAACCGAAAACGTCGCCGGTAACGCCGCCAAGGCGCTTTTTGGCGGCGCGCAGAAACAGCCGGGCGACGAGCAGGGCGGCGGCAAGCGCCATGAACCCGCGCGACCCGTTGACGGCGCAGACCCCAAGCCCCAGCCCGAAAGCGGCGAGTTCATGCCGTCTGCTGACGCCTTCGCGCAGCATTTCACCCAGCCCGCCCGCATGCGCCGCAGGAAGGCGCATGGCCGCGAAAACCAGGCAGCGACCCAGCGCCCCGGCCAGACAGCAGGCCCCGGCCAGCGAGAGAAGACCGCTCAGGCCCGAGCCGGGCGGCGGCGCCAGCGCGGCCAGGGCCGAGGCTTTCAACGCCAGAACGAAAAACAGCGCGATCGCGCCGAAGGCGCCGAGTCGGGAATCCCGCATGATTTCCAACCGTCGGGCCGGAGGCGCTTCCACACCAAGGCCGTCGCCGCAGTCGGCCACACCGTCGAGGTGCAGCCCGCCGGTCACGGCGACCCAGACCAGGCAGCCGATGACCCCGCAAAGCGGAGCGGGCAGATAGAGCGCCGCCAGCCACACTGCGAGCGCGACGAGCGTCCCCACGATGAGCCCGATCACGGGCAGCCAGACCAACGCGCCCCGGAACGTGGGGGGCAGCGGTCTGGAGCCGACGGGCAGCCGGGTGAAAAAACCGAGAGCGGCCCGGAACATCATAAATTGATGTCCAGTTCGCCGAGCGTCTTCATTTCACTGAGAATGCGCACGGCCGCGTCGATGATCGGAAAGAACAGGGCCGCGCCCGTGCCTTCTCCAAGGCGCAGGCCCAGGTCGAGATAGGTGGGAATGCCGAGCTGTTCCATAAGAATGCGGTGCCCCGGCTCCAGAGACAGGTGCGATCCGACGAGCATGCTGCGCGCGGCGGGCCGGATGCCCGCGGCCACGGCGGCGGCGGCGGCGGCGATGAAACCGTCCACCACGACCGGAATGCGCAACGACGCGCCGCCCAGCATCAGGCCCGCCATGGCGCCGATCTCGGGTCCCCCGACTTTCGCCAGCACGTCCAGAGCGTCGGCCGGGTCGGGTTGGTTGCGTTCGATGCCCTGCCGGATGAGCGCGATCTTGCGCCGGACAAACTCCGGAGAGATGCCGGTGCCGGCGCCGGTAACATCTTCCACCGGCGCGCCGGTCAGCACAGCGGCTACGGCGGACGAGGGCGAGGTGTTGCCGATGCCCATTTCTCCGGCGGCCAGCAGGCTGACGCCCTTTTCCGCTTCCAGCCGGGCCATGTCCATGCCGAGCCGCACGCAGGCCAACGCCTCGTCGCGGGTCATGGCCGGGCCCTGGCTGAAGTCGCGGGCCGCGCGCACGACCTTGCGCCGGACCAGACCCTCGGCGCCGTTCAGATCGCCCTTGACGCCCGCGTCCACCACCGTGAGCTGCGCCCCGGCATTGCGGCAAAAGGCGTTGATGGCGCTGCCGCCCGCAAGAAAGTTGCGGACCTGGATTTCGGTGACTTCCTGGCCGACGGTGCTCAGGCCATGCAGGGCGATGTTGTGGTCGGCGGCAAACAGGACCACGGCTTTCTTGGGAAAGGCGGGGCGTTCTTCGCCGGTGATCCCGGCCAGCCGGACCGCAAGGTCTTCAAGCCGCCCAAGGCTGCCGGGGACTTTGGCCAGACTGTCGAGCCGTTTTTGCACCGCCTGGGCAGTCTCTTCCGAAAATACGGGAATTGTCAGGTCTTTCATGAACTGTCTTTCCTGTGGCTGCGGGTTCGGAAGTCTGCATAGCACAGGCCGGGTCCCGCGTAAAACAGGACCTTGACGCGATCCCGCATGCCGTTCATAGACAAGAAATACTTTTTCCCGAAAACAGCATGCATAAACGCCGTCCTTCATCCGCCCCCGGCAAGACCGCCGCCCTTTCCCTGCTGGAGCCTTTGCAGGAACTGCGCGGGTCTCTTGACCGCGTGGTCTTTCACAATCCGGAAAACGGCTATACCGTGCTGCGCCTCAAACTCGCGGGCAAGGCCGACCACGCCACCGTGGTCGGGGCCATGGCCGACCCCCGGCCGGGCGAAGCGTTGCTGATCAAGGGCCGCTGGACCAGCCACCCGAAATTCGGCGACCAGTTGCAGATGGAAAGCTACGAAAGCCTGCTGCCCGCCGGGGCCGAGGGCATCCGCCACTATCTGGGGTCCGGGCTGATCAAGGGCGTGCGCTATTCCATGGCCGGCCGCATTGTGGAAACATTCGGCGAAGCCACCCTCAGCGTGCTGGACGAAGACCCGGACCGGCTGCTCAGCGTGCCCGGCATCGGAGTGAAAACCCTGGAATCAATCAAACAGGCCTGGGCAGAACACAAGGGCATTCGCGACCTGATCATGTTTCTGCAACCCCACGGGGTTTCAACGGCCTACGCCGTGCGCATCTTCAAACAGTACGGGGCCCAGTCCCTGGCCGTGGTCCGCGAAAACCCCTACCGCCTGGCCATGGACATTCACGGCATCGGCTTTCTGACCGCCGACGCCGTGGCCATGAAGCTGGGTTTCGCGCCCGATTCCGAACTGCGGGCCGAAGCCGGGGTGCTCTACACCCTTTCCCGCCTGTCCGACGAAGGCCACGTCTATTATCCCAAGGACGCGCTGGTGGAAGCCACCGCCTCCGCCCTCAGCATCGAGCCGGCTCTGGCTGAAAGTTCCCTGGCCCAACTCGAGGCCGACGAACGCATCGTGCAGGAGGAACTGCACGGAGAACCCGGCACGACCCCGGCGGACATCGACCCCGGGGACGACAGAATCGCCGGACACACCGGCGTGTACCTCGGCCGCTATCACCACTGCGAGGCGGGCATCGCCTACTATTTGCGGCGCGTTCTGCATTCGCCCAAAGCCCTGCGCTTTGACGACGGCGAAGAGAGCGTGGCCGCCACCATTGCCAAACTTCCCATCACCCTCGCCCCGGAACAGGAAGAAGCCGTGCGCGCGGCCATCGCCCGCAAAGTTCTGGTCATCACCGGCGGACCGGGCACGGGCAAAACCACGGTCATCAACGCCGTGATCCGCGTTTTCGCCGCGAACAAGGCCCGCATTTTGCTGGCCGCGCCCACGGGCCGCGCGGCCAAGCGCCTGGCCGAAACCAGCGGCGTAGAGGCCAAAACCATCCACCGCCTGCTGGAATACAGCCCTCGCGAGGACGGTTTTGGCAGAAACGAAGACAACCCCCTGGCCTGCACCCTGCTGGTCATTGACGAAGCCTCCATGATGGACACGGTGCTCATGTACCACCTGATGAAAGCCGTGCCGCTGGGGGCCACGGTAATCTTCGTGGGCGACGTGAACCAGCTGCCTTCCGTGGGGCCGGGCAACGTGCTGCGCGACATCATCGCCTCAAACGCCGTGTCGGTGGTGGAACTGACCGAGGTCTTTCGCCAGGCGGCGGAAAGCGAAATCATTCTCAACGCCCACCGCATCAACCACGGCGAAGCTCCAAACCTGCAAAGCCCTGAAGGGCGCCTGTCCGACTTTTACTTCATCCGCCAGGAAGACCCGGAAAAGGCCGCGGATCTCATCGTGGATCTTGTGCGCGACCATATTCCCCGTCGTTTCGGCCTGCACCCGCTGGACGACATACAAGTGCTGACCCCCATGCACAAAGGGTCCGCCGGGGCCGCCAATCTGAACGTGAAATTGCAGGCCGCCCTCAATGCCGAGACCCGCAAGCTTCAGCGCGGCGAACGCCAGTACCGGGCCGGGGACAAGGTCATGCAGATCCGCAACAACTATGACAAGGACGTGTTCAACGGCGACATCGGTCGCATCAGCCACCTGGATATGGAAGATCGCGAAATCACCGTGCGCTTTGACGACAAAAACGTCATCTACGCCTGGGACGAACTGGACGAGATCGTGCCCGCCTACGCCATTTCCGTGCACAAGTCCCAGGGGTCCGAATACCCGGCCGTGGTGCTGCCCATTCTGACCCAGCATTATGTGCTGTTGCAGCGCAACCTGATCTATACCGGCGTCACCCGCGGCCGCCGTCTGGTGGTGCTGGTGGGGTCGGTGCGGGCCGTGCACATGGCGGTAAGCAACAACAAAATGCAGAACCGTCATACCTGGCTGGCTCATCGCCTGGCCATAGGAGTCGCGTGATGGAACGAGAATGCATGTGGGGGAGGGAAACCCCCTT
>JAVBRE010000195.1:0-4338 GCA_031548325.1 Desulfovibrionaceae bacterium | reverse complement strand
ACTGGGCCGCGAAGTGACTATCGAAGCCATGCGTCTGGGCGCGGAAGTCGTCGCCGCGGACCGCTACGCAAACGCTCCGGCCATGCAGGTCGCCCATCGCTGCGCGGTCATCTCCATGTTGGACGGACCCGCCCTGGGCGCGCTGATCGAAAAGGAACAGCCCGATCTCATCGTGCCCGAAATAGAAGCCATCGCCACCGACACCCTGGTGGATCTCGAGAAAAAAGGCTTTCGCGTCGTGCCCACGGCCAATGCCGCCCGTCTGACCATGAACCGCGAAGGCATCCGCCGTCTGGCGGCCGAAGACCTGGGCCTGGCCACGTCCCCATACCGCTTCGCTGCGACGGAAGCGGAATTTGCCGGGGCGGTCGGCGCTATCGGCATGCCCTGCGTGGTCAAACCCGTCATGAGCTCTTCCGGCAAGGGGCAAAGCGTCATCCGCACGGAAGCCGACATCGCCAAAGCCTGGAACTACGCCCAAAGCGGCGGCCGGGCCGGCGGCGGCAAGGTCATTGTCGAAGGGTTCATCGACTTTGACTACGAAATAACCCTGCTCACCGTGCGGCATAAAAACGCCGAGAGCACGGGCACGGCCACCACTTTCTGCGAGCCCGTCGGCCACTATCAGGAAGACGGCGATTACCGGTTTTCCTGGCAGCCCCAGCCCATGTCCGAAAAAGCCCTGGCCGAAGCCAGACGCATCGCCGGCGCCGTTACCGCCGCCCTGGCCGGAGGCAAAGACGGCTGGGGCATTTTCGGGGTCGAGCTTTTCATCAAAGGCGATGCCGTCTGGTTCAGCGAAGTGTCCCCCCGGCCCCACGACACAGGGTTGGTGACCTGCATCTCTCAGAATCTTTCAGAATTCGCCCTGCACGCGCGGGCCATTCTTGGCTTGCCCGTGCCCGCCGTCCGGCAAAACGGCCCGGCGGCCTCGGCCGTTATTTTGCCCGAAGGACACAGCAAGGCTCCGGTCTTTCACAATCTGGACGCGGCCCTTGCCGAGCCCGACACAAACCTTATGCTTTTCGGAAAGCCGGAAATAGCCGGACGACGACGCATGGGCGTGGCCCTGGCCCTGGGCAAAACCCTGGACGAAGCCAGGACCAAGGCCAAACGCGCGGCGGGGACAGTAAAGGTAACGATGTAAAAAGCCCCGGCAGGGATTGGGTCCCTGCATCCCCTTTGGCGTGAAATGTTTCCGCGAGGCGGAAACATTCCGCGTCTGATGCGGGGTCAAGGGGCTTCAAGCCCCTTGC
The DNA here is from genome assembly GCA_031548325.1 of Desulfovibrionaceae bacterium. Classification (GTDB taxonomy): domain Bacteria; phylum Desulfobacterota; class Desulfovibrionia; order Desulfovibrionales; family Desulfovibrionaceae; genus FLUQ01. Next base: position 3,082 of record JAVBRE010000195.1, on the reverse strand, counting down.
AGGGTGTTCGGGGAACGCTGTCCCCCGACAAATGCAAATAACAAATCATGCAACGCCTGGTAGATTTGCACGCCCATACTTTCGCTTCCGACGGCACGGACAGCCCGGCGGAACTGGTTGCCAAGGCCAAGGCCGCGGGTCTGGCGGGCATTGCCGTGACCGACCACGACACGATTTCCGGCCTGGCGGCGGCCAGGGCCGCCGGGGATGCGCAAGGGCTGGAAGTGGTTCCCGGCGTGGAACTGGCCGTTTCCTCCCCCTATGGCGAAATCCATCTGCTGGGCCTCTGGCTGCCGTGTGCGACTCCGCATCTGGCCCCGGCTCTGGAAGCGGTCAGAGCCGCCCGCGAGGCCCGCAACCGTCTGATGCTGGAAAAACTGCGCAAAAACGGCATCAACGTCGGCTACGACGAAATTCTGGCCTTTGCCGGCGGCGAATCCGTGGGGCGGCTACATATCGCGCGGCTGCTCACGGCCAAAGGCTATTGCCGCTCGCCCCAGGAAGCCTTTGCCTCCCTGCTCGGCGAAAAGGGGCGCATGCACGTGCCCCGTGCGCTGCCCACGCCTGAAGAGGGCATGCGCATGCTGAAAGCCGACGGCGCGGTCACGGTCTTCGCCCACCCCATGCTGGTCAAAGCGCCGCGGGACTGGCTGAAGAAGACCGCGGAAGAACTCAGGGATATGGGTCTGGACGGCATAGAAGCCTACCACCCCGAGCACAATCCGTCGGGAGAGCGCTTTTGCGAACAACTGGCCCGACGTTGCGGCCTTGCCCTCAGCGGCGGTTCGGATTATCACGGCGAAGCGAAGCCCGACGTGAAGCTGGGCACAGGCAGAGGAAATCTGCGCGTTCCTTACGCCCTTTTGCAAGGCCTGCGCGAACGGAAAGTATAACAACTCTGGGGAGGCCCGCCTCCCCAGACCCCTCCGGCAGGGACCGAGTCCCTGCACCCGTATTGAGCGCGGATTTTTTACGCGTTTCGGAAAAAATCCGCGCCGGATGCGGGGTCAAGGGGGCTCAGGCCCCGTGCGGGGGTTTTGGGGCAGCGCTCCAAAGGAGATGCCGTATGCCAGTCACTCGCATCGAACGAGCCAACGCCATTAGGGCTCTGTCCATGGACGCCGTGGAACAGGCCAAATCCGGCCACCCCGGCGCGCCCCTGGGCATGGCGGACATGGCGGAAGTCCTGTGGACCGATTTCATGCGCCACAACCCGGCCGATCCCGCCTGGGCCGACCGGGACCGTTTCGTGCTCTCCAACGGGCACGCTTCCATGCTGCTGTACAGCCTGCTGCACCTGACCGGCTACGACCTGCCCATGGACGAGATCAGGCGCTTTCGCCAACTTGGCTCCAAAACGCCGGGACATCCGGAACACGGTCTGACTCCGGGCGTTGAAGCCACCACCGGCCCCCTGGGCCAAGGCATCGGCATGGCCGTGGGCATGGCTCTGGCGGAAAAGATGCTGGCCGCGGAATTCAACCGCGAAGGTTTTCCCCTGGTGGATCATTATACCTATGTTTGTCTGGGCGAAGGCTGCCTGATGGAAGGCGTGTCCGGCGAAGCCTGCTCTCTGGCCGGCACCCTGGGTCTTGGCAAACTCATCGCGCTGTTCGACCAGAACGGCATTTCCATTGACGGCAAAGTTTCCGGCTGGTTCACCGAAAACGTGGCCGCCCGCTACAAGGCCTATGGTTGGCATGTGATCGCGGATGTCGACGGCCATGATCCGTCCGCGGTGAAACGGGCCATTGCCAAGGCCCGCAAGGTCGCGGACAAACCCAGCCTGATCTGCTGCAAAACGCGGATAGGGTATGGTTCCCCTTCCAAAGCCGGGTCGGAAAAAGCCCACGGCGCGCCGCTGGGCACGGACGACGTGGCCGGAGCCCGCAAGGCCCTGGGTTGGGAATACCCTCCCTTCATAGTGCCCGATGCGGTCAAAAAGAGCTGGGACGCGCGGCGCAAGGGCAAGGCCGCGCAAAAGACCTGGGACGCGCTGTTCGCGGCCTATGCCGAGCAGTACCCGGATCTGGCGCAGGAATTTGTCCGACGTACGCGCGGGGATCTGCCCAAAGGGCTCGGCGGAGATCTGGACGCTTTCATCGCCGCCGCGCAGAAAACCGGAGAAAATATCGCCACCCGTGTGGCCTCGGGCAATTTGCTGAACCACCTGATGCCCGCGAAACTGCCCGGCCTGCTGGGCGGGGCGGCCGACCTTTCCCCCTCGGTCAATACGCAATGGAAAGGAGCGAAACTTGTCGGCGCGGACGACGCCAAAGGCCAGTATATCGGCTACGGCGTACGTGAATTTGCCATGGGCGCCATCATGAACGGCCTGGCTCTGCACGGCGGCTTCATCCCGTACGCGGGCACCTTCCTGGTCTTTTCCGATTACGCCCGCTCGGCCATTCGTTTGTCCGCGCTGATGAAACAGCGGGTGATCTGGGTGCTGACCCACGATTCGATCGGGGTGGGTGAGGACGGCCCCACCCACCAGCCCGTGGAGCAGATTCCCAGCCTGCGCCTGATCCCCGGCCTGCATGTCTGGCGGCCCTGCGACGCGGCCGAAACCGCCGCGGCCTGGAAATACGCCCTGCAACGCGCGGACGGCCCCAGCACTCTGGCGCTTTCCCGCCAGAACCTGCCCGCCATGCCGCGCGACGACGGGCAACTGGCGGCCATAGAACGCGGCGGCTATGTGCTGCGTGACTGCAAGGGAAAGCCGGACGCCGTCATCATCGCCACCGGGTCCGAGATGGGTATTGCCGTGGAAGCGGCCAAAACCCTGGAAGGCAGGGGTCGAAAAATCCGCGTGGTCTCCATGCCCTGCGCCGAGCGTTTTGACGCTCAGGACAAAACCTGGCGGGATAGCGTACTGCCGCCCGCCGTGCGGGCCAGGGTCGCGGTCGAAGCGGCAGCCGCCAACTGGTGGACGAAGTATGCGGGCCTGGACGGCGCCGTGGTGGGCATGCGCTCTTTCGGTGAAAGCGCGCCCGGCAATGAACTGTTCAAACATTTCGGCTTTACCACCGAACAGGTGGTCAAAAGCGTGGAAGGGCTGCTGTAACGGGGGGGGGGGGGC
>JAVBRE010000106.1:0-16488 GCA_031548325.1 Desulfovibrionaceae bacterium | reverse complement strand
AGATGGTCCAGGTGGCCGACTCCAACGCCACGGTGCTTTTGCGGGGCGAAAGCGGCACGGGCAAAGAACTGGTGGCCGCCGCCATTCACGCTCACAGCCCGCGTTCGGGCAAGCCTTTCATCCGTCTGAACTGCGCGGCCCTGCCCGAAGGGCTGGTGGAAAGCGAGCTGTTCGGCCACGAACGGGGGGCTTTCACCGGCGCCACGGGCGAGCGGAAAGGGCGTTTCGAACTGGCCGACGGCGGAACCCTTTTTCTGGACGAAGTGGGAGATCTGACCCCGCTGACTCAGGCCAAACTGCTGCGCGTCTTGCAGGAAAAGGAATTCGAGCGGGTGGGCGCCGCAAAAACGCGGCGCGTGGATGTGCGGCTTATCGCCGCCACCAACCGGGACCTGGAAGCCATGACCAGCCATGGCCTGTTCCGTCAGGATCTTTACTACCGGTTGAGCGTGTTCCCCATCATTCTGCCGCCCCTGCGCGAGAGGCGGGCCGACATCATGCCGCTGGTCACCCATTTTGCTGAAAAATACGGGGACGAGAACAGCCGCCGCATTTCGCGCATCGCGCCGGAAGCCACGGCGCTGCTTACCGCGTACAGTTGGCCGGGCAACGTGCGCGAGTTGGAAAACGTCATGGAACGGGCCGTTCTGCTTTGCGGTCCGGACGGCGTGATCGGCGGCGCCCATTTGCCGCCTGCCTTGCAACGGAGCGAAAGCGGCGCGGATTTCGGCCCGCAGGCCGACGGGGGCCTGGACGCGGCCCTGGAAGAGCTGGAACGCCGCCTCATCGTTGAAGCCCTGCGTGAAGCCGGGGGCGTTGCCGGCAAAGCCGCGCGACGCCTGGGCGTGACCGAGCGCATCATGGGCCTGCGCATGAAAAAGTACGGGCTCGGCTATCGCGATTTTCGGTAAACGCAAAAATCCGCGACGCGGTTTCGAGGGTTCGACGTTTCCCGCGCCCCGCCCCGCGGGCGTACTCCGCGCGTCCAATTGCGCCGCCTTGCAGACCAGAGCAGAGTATCCGCCTTCTCTCGAATGCGCGCAGGCCGAGAGGCCTGTGCCGTTTTTTACCGCGTTGCGCGTTGCCGATTGCGCCTGGTGCGAAAAAAATGTGACAACGATGATCAATTGTCGTATACTTAAGAGTTTTTCTTTTTCTGTAATACAATGAATAGATGGTAAGGCATTATGGTCCGCGTAATAACAAATGGACAATTACTAATGCCTGTGGCATATGATATAGAAAGTGCCCTTGCTGTGAGTGGCAGAAAAACCTGTTTTATTGTCGAACGGAGCATGATTTATACGAAACAATAAAACAGGAGCGTATACCGTAATAGAGGCTTGCGTATGCTCAGCGCCAAACGCCAAAACTTGAAACGAGCCCTGGGCCGCAGGGATATCCTGGCTTTCACCGCAGGTACCATGATCGGCGGGGTATGGATCGTGCTGGCCGGCGGCTGGGTGGAAAAAGCGGGCGTCGCCGGGGCTGTGGCCGCCTTCGCTCTGGGCGGCATTTTGTGCGTTTGCGTGAGCTTGACCTATGCGGAGCTTATTCCGGCCCTGCCTCTGGCCGGGGGCGAAATGATTTTTTCTTACCGGGGCCTCGGTTATTACGCGGCCTGGGTCACCGGCTGGATGACCGTCTTCGCCTATGTGGGTGTTGTGGCCTGGGAAGGGCTGGCCGTGGCCACGGCCATCGACAGCCTGGTTCCCATTCCGCGCTTCGGCTACCTCTGGACCGTCGCGGGTTTCGACGTGTATCTTTCCTGGGCTCTGACCGGAGCGCTGGGCGGGTTCATATTGGCATTCGTCAACTATCTCGGGGTAAAAGCCTCTGCCGTGCTGCAGAGTGCGGCTGTTTTGGCGCTGGGCCTCGGGGGCCTGTGCTTCGTGGCGGGCAGCGCGGCGAACGGTTCGCCGGCCAACGTGGGACCGCTCTTCACCGGCGCCGGCGGTCTGTTGGCCGTCGTCGCCATAGTTCCTGCCATGTTCGTCGGCTTCGATATCCTGCCGCAAATGGCGGAGGAAGTGGACATTCCCCTGTGCAAGATTCCGGGCATGCTGATTTTGTCCATCTGCATCACGGCGGTCTGGTACATACTCATTATCATAGGCATCTCGCTGGCCGCCCCGGCTGAAGTCAGGACGGCGGGAGCCGTTTCCGTGGCGGATTCGCTGGTTTATTGCACGGGCAGCCCCCTTGCAGGCCGGCTGATGATAGTGGCGGGCCTGTGCGGCACCCTGACCAGTTGGAACGGGTTTTTCATGGGCGCCACCAGGCTGCTTTTCAGCATGGGCAGAGCCAGGATGCTTCCGGCGCTGTTCGGCAAGGTGCACTCGACACGCGAAACACCCGTGGCGGCCATCGTCCTTGTGGGGGGCATCGCCTGCACTTCGCCGCTGCTGGGCAGATCCGCCCTGAGCTGGTTCGTGGACGCCAGTTCTTTCGGAATGGTGACGGCCTACGCCATGACTGCCGCGTCTTTTCTGGCCTTGCGCAAATACGAGCCGAACCTCAAACGGCCTTACAGGGTCAAGGGGGGTCCCCTGGCGGGCGTTCTGGCATTGACCGCCGCCGGCTTTTTTCTCTATCTGTATCTGCCCTTCGGGCCGGTGTCCCTGAGCTTTGAAGAATGGGTCCTGGTCTTCGGCTGGGTCATGCTGGGCATCACGCTGTTTGCCATGACCCAGGAGAAATACCGCGACATCAGCCCGCAGGAGCGGGAATATCTGCTGTTGGGCAGAAAGCATGCGCGGTATTCCATGGACCCCGTCCTTTTCGACATGGCGCGCCCCAAAACCGAAATTCTCAGCGACGAGGAAAGAGACAGTCTTCTGGCTGACCTTGAGGATTCGTCGGCAAAATCCGACGGCGAAGGGACGGAAAAAAAAAGCTGATCCGCCCGGCGGGGCGCTTGCGGGCATTCAGCCCGCGCGGCAGCAGGCGATGAGAACGAAAGAATCCGGACCGAGCTCGCCGCCCAGGTAACTGCCGAAGTATGCGATGCGGCGGAATCCGGCTTTTTTGAGCAAGCCGTCCAGTTCCCTTTTGCGCAAGGGATAAAGCGCTATGTTGTTATGCAGGGTTTCGCCGCCTTTTTTGTCTTCCAGGCTGGTGATGAAACGCAGACGCTCGCCTTCACGAGCGTAGCCGCGCCTGAAACGGACGTTCGGCGTTTCCAGCAGGGGCAGGTCGCTGATGTGCTGCTCAAGTATCCTGTCATAGTTGAGAATTTGCAGGGTGAAGCAGCCCTGTTCGGTGAGCAGACCCGCGACAGCGCTCGCAAAATTCAGCATGACGTCCGGGGATGGCAGATGGACCAGGGTGTTGCCCAGGCAGAGCGCGGCTTCAAAGCGCCTGCCGGCGAAAACCGTGCCGATGTCCAGCATGTTCAGCGCGCTGTATGTGATATTAGGCCGGGCGTGGTCGGTTCGGGCTTTCGCGATCATACCCTCGTCCATATCCAGGGCTTCCACCAGAGAGGCCCCTTCGCTGAAATGGACGGTCTTGTTGCCGGTGCCGCAGCCGATGTCCAGAAGCCTTGCTTTCGGCGGCAGCAAGTCGCGGATAAAACGCATCTCCGCCTCATCCGCAGCGAAGATCTCGTCATAATAGCGACTGAGTGTTTGGTAAAAATCCATCGGGTATAGCCGTAACGCGCCGCGCCGCAACCGTCAATCAACGAAACGGCATGTCCGGAGTTTCTCCGTATCTGATTCGTCTTGCAAAAGCCCGTGGTCTGTGCGATTTGTACCGTCATATCGCAATAATAACCCCAGACTCCGCCGCTGCGGCACGCAACTGACATGCCCGACACAAAGCACTCTCTCGCCGATGCCATGCGCCAGCTTGCCGACGTTTGCGGCGCGCTGGCAAAGGGTGATTACGTGCAGGCCAAAAACCTCTTCGCCCTGACCGTCGGGGCGCAGGGTCCGGCCGTCGTGGCGGAGCTGGCCGAAGCCTTCGGCCTCATGCTGGTCAAGGTGGAAACCCGCGAATACCATCTTGAAAAAGTCGCCGCCGACCTGGACGCCGCCTGCAAGGAACAGGCGAAACTGCAAGCCAGCCTGGCCAGGGAAAACAAGAAGCTGCGGGACGATTTGCGCCAGCGCCAGGAAGAGCCTCGCATTGTGCTGGGAGAATCGGCCGCCATGCGGGAAATCGCGCGCCAGGCGGAACGCATCGCCCGGGTCGACGCCACGGTGCTGATTACCGGCGAAACCGGCACCGGCAAGGGTATGCTCGCTCGTTCGCTGCACTATGACGGCGCCCGGAGCAAAGAGCCCTTCGTGTCCATCAACTGTGCGGCCATTCCCGCCACCCTGCTGGAAAGCGAGCTTTTCGGCATTGAAAAGGGAGTGGCTTCCGGAGTCAACGCCCGCATGGGCCGTTTTGAGCAGGCCAACGGCGGAACCATTTTTTTGGATGAAATCGGCGACATGCCGCTGGAAAGTCAGGCTAAAATCCTGCACGTCATAGAAAACCATTGTGTGGAGCGGGTGGGCGGCCGTCAACGCATTCCGGTGGACGTGCGGGTCATTGCCGCCACCCACCGCGATCTGGCCGCCATGTGCGAAGAAAAGCTGTTCCGTTCCGACCTGTTTTACCGCCTGAACGTGATCCGCCTGCACATGCCGGCCCTGCGCGAACGGCCCGAAGATATTCCCCTGCTGATCCGGCACTTTTTGACTTCCTGCGTCCGCCGCAACCCCAGCGCCGCAGGCGGCATCAGCAAGGAGGCCCTGCGCCTGATGGCGGCTCATTGCTGGCCGGGCAACATCCGCGAGCTTGAAAATGAAACGGAGCGGGCTGCCCTGCTGGCGCGGGGCAGCGCCATCACCCCCCAGGATCTTTCCCCCACGCTGGCTTCGCTCGCCCTCGCCCCGGGTCAGGACGAGGCCCCGGTTCTGCCGCAGCCCTACGAAAAACCGGCGCAATGTCCACGGCCCGGCCGGGAACGGGCGATTTCGGCCCCGCCCGTCCGCTCCTTCGATGAAATGGAGATCGACCTGGTGCGGCGTGCTCTTGAACAAGCCAAAGGCAACAAAACCCGGGCCGCCAAAATTCTGGGCATCAGCCGTGAAGGCTTGCGCAAGATGCTGAAACGCCTGGGCATGTCGTAACCCAGGCGTTTCGCCGCTCTCCTGCTGAAAAGATGCCCGCCGGGCCTCGCCCGCCGCCCCCCGATTGCGGCATACGGGCATTTTTGGCGCAGGAAAGATCCGGTTTATTACTGTTGCGGTTGCTGCGGCACCTCGAAGCCCGGCTTGAAGCCCATGTGAAAATCCACCAGTTCGTTGCTGCCGTCCGGATGGATGCGGTACTGCACCCGTAAATCGGCGAAATGCCCCGGCGCGCTGGTCAGCGTACCCAGAATGCTGCCGTCGGGTTGCTTTTGCAGGCTCACGTTGATGTCGGAATGTTCGGAAAAAGAACGGCCCGTGCCCTCGGTGATGAGCGAACCCGTGCCGCGGCCGAAGGTCAGGGCCGAGGCTGTGAACAGAGTGTACACGGCGGACGCCTGGGCCTTGTTCGGGCCGCAGAGCTTGTCCACTTCGCCTACCACGAACTGGGCCATCGCGTTGGTCGCAAGCGAGCCGTTATGCATGGTAGGCTTCATGGTTTCCGGCAGGCTGTTGCCGCCGGGGCCGGTTTCCAGTTTCGTGCCGTTGCCGAAATCCATGACGATGGAGGTGTTCCGCTGAAAACGGCGGTGCAGATCTTCGCCTACCTGTTCTCTGCGCTTGTCGTACAGGAAGCTCAATAGTTCCTTGTTGCCCAGCGAGGGCATGTAGGCCGGGTTCAGGTCGGCCATGGTAATGCTCACCGGCCTGGGCCGGCTGTACAGGTTGATGACCTGCTGCGGGGTCAGACCCATGAAACTGCAGGCCATCGTCACGGCGTCCGACACGTTCGTTTTGGCATTAGCCAGGTGCGGGTTTTCTGTAATAATCCGCTCCATGATCTTTTCGACAGAAGCCGTGGCCAGATCACCCATGAAATTGGCGCCCTTTTGCTGGGGCATGGGATTGCCCGTGACATGCTGATAGAATCCTTCCAAAGTGAAGTTGTCTTTGCCCACCTCCTGAATATAATGGTAGGCCATGGCGAAGACGAAGTTATGGGGAACCTGGCCCTGAAAAGCTTTGAGAATGAAACCGGCCGTATCCGGGTCCATGCGGGAAAGGGCGAACATATTGCCCCGCGCGTTGACGCCGCTTTCCTGCAGCCCGACCGGCGCGCCCATCAGGAACATGGCCGACAGTACGCTGTTGGGAATTTCCGTGAACGGCACGCTGTCCACTTCGTGCCCCACGCGCGAGGAGAGCGAGGCCGCGTCAAAGGACACCTGGTTCAGACGCAGGTTCGCGCCCTCGCGCGCGGCGTTGGTCAGCGCGTTATGAACGTTGGCGATGATCACGGCTGTGGGACTGTCGGTGTTGCCCCATTTGCCCATGGGAATTTCCAGGGATTTGCCCAGGGGGCCGGTCAGCACGGTATGGATGGTTTTGGCCTGTTCCGGGCTGATGTCGCCGAGGGCCATGGCGGTTTTGAAGGCAAAGGGCAGCAGCGTCTGCATGTTTTCTTTGGTCACGCCGCTCTTGGTGATGGAGACCCCCAGATCATTGAGCAGGCCCAGCAGCTTGCCGGGGTCGGTGGTCTGGGCCAGTTGCGGCAGCATGGTCTTGAGTTGAAGAGCCAGTTGCAGGCCCTTTTCCATACCCTCTTCCGTGTGCAGACCGTAAATGATGGCCTGGGCCTGAATTTGCGCCAGTTTCGGGCTGCCGTCGTGCAAAGTGACGCCCAGTTCCGCCAGAAAGTTCTGTACGCCCGCCACCAGCACGGGGTTGGGCGGGGAGTCTTTGGAAAAGCTCAGCATGCCGCGGAGCGCGCTTTCGAGCTGCGCCTGCGTGGTCAGGCTCGAGCCTTGGGTCATTTCGCGCACCTGGGCCTTGGCCTTGTCGATAAGCGGCTGAAGCTCTTCTTTGGAAAAAGCGTTGTTTAACGTGACCGGCGATTTCTTGTCGTCGATCTCCAGCATGTTCGGCAGAGGGTTGGAGAGAATGGAATCAATGATCTGTTGTTCGTTTTGCAGGTACTTGGCCAGTTCGGCTTGGTTGGTCGTATGGTGGGTCTTGGCCTGGGTCAGCAGAGTGTGGACCTTGGTTTCCATAAGCAGTTTGACTTCCGCCTGATTCAGAGCCTGGCCGGGAGGGGCGGTTATCCGCGCCCTGTTGATGATGCCGTCCACTTCGGCCTGCGAATCGGCCAGCCAGGGCATGCCCATTCTCACGGCCATGTCCTTGATCTGGGCGTTCAGGCCGTTCGGGCCCTTGTCTGTTTTAAAATCGCTGATAACCCGCTGGTTGTGCCCGCGGATGTTGGCTGTTTCTCTGTTGACCAGATTCACGGCATCGCGCACCAAGTAGGCGGTCAGGGGTTTGCCGTCGGTTCTGGCCTTGCTCAGGGTGCTTTTGATCATGTCGGCGATCCGGTCGCCGTGTTCGGCCCGAATGGCCTGGATGAAAGAGTCGATGGTGGCGCGGTTGACGGTGGGGTCGCCGGTCATGTTTCTAAAGACCCGGGCCAGAAAGGTGGTGCCTTTGGCGGATACGCGCTGTCCGTCGCCTTCTCCGACTATTTCCAGCCGGGAAGCGCCCTGGACGTCGTTGGAGCGCTGTACGAAATCGTTAAGAGTCAGTGCCATATATGTTCCTCCGGTGTTGCGGTATCGCTGTTCAGCCGCGGATGCCGCCGAAAGGCAGGGCAAAGGCAGCGGGCTCGATTGCTTCGCTGTTGCTGCTGCAAATCCCGGACCAGTATTCAAGCCGTTCCAGGTAGCCTTCAAGAAGCCGGGCCAGTCCCGCGCCGTCCAGGCCGGCCAGGGGCCGTCGGTACAAAAGCTGGATGTCGCCCGTGGCCGGGTCGGCCGCCAGGGTGGCGCCGCCTGTTTCGGCGAAAAAGTAGTTGCCGCGCAGCAGGCGCAGCAGAAATTTTTCCCGGCCCCGGGCGGGCAGGCTGCCCACCCCGGCGTACAACAGCAGTTGCTCTTCATCCTGGCAGGCCAGAGTGACAATAAAGTTGTCGACCCCCAGCACGCATTCCATGGCTTCGCCGGGTTTCAGATCCCCCAGGCCGGCCATGGCGCCGAGATCGCGCATCAGCGCGGTAAATTGTGCGGACATACATTCTCCTTTTTTGCCGCTGGCATGCCTGTATGCCGCCGGGGACAGCCCGGCCGGCTTTTGAATCGGGATCGCCTTGCAGGATGACTGTGCCCCGCCGCGCAACAAGATTGCGAAATCGGCTGTTGGTCAGGGCCATGGAAATCCCCCTGTTTTGCGCAAAGAGGACTGCACGAAACATGCCTGAATCGATCTCGCCCTGTTTCGCGGCAGGGATTTGCGGATAAAGCCTTGCGGGCGGGTATTTCGCTGCGCTTCGTATCCGCCGGAGCATTTTCATTTTGCAAATGCTAAGGAAGCACTGATTCATTCGCCTTTCGGAAACGCCGAGTTTTTTTGTTTGGCAAGGCGCGAGCTTTTTTTCAAGCAGCGGCTGGACTCTTCGTCCTGCCCTGCTTGAAAAAAGGCGAATAGCGCAGTCCAAACGGAATAAATCGGCGTTTCCCTAAATCGTGATCCTGCCCAGGGGCTGCACGGATATTTCCTGGGTCAGCTCCTGGTAAGAAAGCACGGGCAGTTCATAAAATTCCTGCTCTATCATCTTGCGCACGTAGCGCCGGATATCCATGCTCGTCAGCAGCACCGGCCGGGGCGGCGCGTCGGTAAGTTCTCCGACTTCATTGCGCACCGACGCCACAATTTTTTGCGTGGTTTCCGGGGCCAGAGCCAGAAAGGAGCCGGACGAGGTCTGGCGGATGGCCCCGCGAATGGCTTCTTCCACCGCGGGGTCCAGCAGGTAGGCGGAAAGCACGTTCAACCCGGCCCCATACTGGTAGCTGATCTGGCGTTTCAGAGCGATGCGCACGTATTCGGTGAGCAGGACGGAGTCCTTTTCCTTCTGCCCCCAGTCGATGAGCGCTTCCAGAATCTGCCGCAGGTTGCGGATGGATATCTGTTCCTGCACCAGGCGCTGAAAGATTTCCGCGATTTTCTGCACGGGCATGACCCGCTGCACCTCGCGCACCAGTTCGGCAAAGCGCTCTTCCATGTTGGTGAGCAGATAGCGGGTTTCCTGCATGCCCAGAAAGTCCCCGGCATGGCGCTTGAGCAGAAAGGACAGGTGATAGGTAAGCACCTGGGCCGGGGTGAGATAGGTCATGCCGGCCTTTTCCAGCCGGAGAACTGCGGCTGCGGGCATCCACAGGGCGGGAAGCCCCGGCAGGAACTGCTCGCCCTTTTCGTACTCAAAGCCCATCATGTCCAGGTTGGCCGCCTGCTCGCGCACCAGCACCCTGTCTTTCAGCAGCCAGCCCTTGCTGAGCGGCACCTCGTGAATCAGGATGGAATAGGTGCCTTCTTCCAGGTTGGGGTTGAAGCGCAGGTTGATGCCGGGAAAAGGCACCCCGAGATCGAAATACAGCGCCCGCCGCACTTTGATGACTTCGCTGTTGAGAAAATTGGGTTTGATGTCCGCCTTGATGCCTTCCGCAAGATCGATCAGCAGCGGCACGGTGATGGAAAAAGTTTCGGCTTCCTGGGCGGACACGCGGGGAGTTTCTTTTTCCGCCGCCGGGGACAGGGTTTTTTGCAGCCGTTCCTGAGCTTCCTGTTCCGTTTCTCCGGCCTGTTTTCGAGAACGCCGGAAAAAGACGAAGCCCACCGAGCCGATGGCCCCGGCCAGCAGGAAAAACTGGAGCTTGGGGAAGCCGGGTATCATTGAAAAGAGCAGAACCATGGCCGCGCCCACCAGCAGAGCCTTGGGCTGGGCCAGGAACTGCGAGCCGATCTGGCCGCCCAGGTGCCCGGCCTCGTCGTCGGCCACCCGGGTGACCACGATGCCGGCGGTGATGGAGATGATCAGGGCCGGAATCTGGGACACCAGGCCGTCGCCGATGGTCAGGATGGCGTAAACCTGCAAGGCTTCGCCTGCGGGCATGCCCCGCTGCAAGACCCCGATGCAGACCCCGCCGATGATGTTCACGGCGGTGATGATCAGCCCGGCGATGGCGTCGCCCTTGACGAACTTCATGGCCCCGTCCATGGCCCCGTACAACTGGCTTTCGCGGGTGACCATGGACCGCCGGCGGCGCGCTTCGTCCATGTCGATGGTGCCTGCGCGCATGTCCGCGTCGATGCTCATCTGCTTGCCGGGCATGGCGTCCAGGGTGAAGCGCGCGCCGACTTCGGCCACGCGTTCAGCGCCTTTGGTGATGACCAGAAACTGCACGATGGTCAGAATGAGAAAGACCACGCAGCCGACCACAAAATTGCCGCCGACCACGAAGTTGCCGAAGGTAAAGATAATTTCCCCGGCGTCGGCTTCCAGCAGAATGAGCCGGGTGGTGGCGATGGACAGCGCCAGACGGAACAGGGTGGTGAACAAAAGCAGGGCCGGAAACACGGAAAAAGCCAGGGCCGAGGCGATATACATGGACACGATGAGCATCAGGAGCGAGATGCTCATGTTGGTGGCGATCAGCCCGTCCACCAGCGGGGTGGGCAGCGGCAGGATCATCATGCCGATGACCGCCACCACCAGGGCCGCGAGGAACAGGTCGCTGTACTGGTTCAGGCGGACGACAAAGCCCTCGACGCGTTGCATGGACATGGAGGCTCCTTACATCTAACGAAACAGGCTGAAGCGTTTGGCCGCGGGCGGCTCTTCGTCCGCCGCGCCGCCGGAAACAGCCGCGATGCTTTGTTCCAAAGCCGCGCGGGCTTCCTGGTTTCTGCCCAGCCCCCACAGGGCGGAGGCTTTCAGGCGCAACGCGCAGGCCAGGTCCAGGTTCTGCGGACCGCCTTTAGCCGCGAACGGCAGTTCCTGAATCAATTCCAGGGCGCGTTCGTATCGTTTTTCCATGACCAGACTGTGACAGAGCAGGCGCAGCACCCGCTCGTCCCGTGGGGCCAGCTCGCGCAGCCCTTCGAGCAGGGCCAGGGCCTTGGCGTGCTTTTCGTGGACCACGAACAGGGTGGCCAGAAGCAGCAGCGATTCCAGCGAACTTTCGCGCATGCCTTACCCTTGCAGCAGCAGGTTGCGGTATATGTCGAGCAATTCTTTCATTTCTTCGTCTTGTTCCAGCAAAATGGCCGCGTCGCGCAGAGGCTTCGACTTGTTTTTGCGGGCGGCGTCCTGCAAATCTTTGCGGGCCTGGCGGATGCGTCCGGCGAACACGCCGGGGATGAGCAGTTCGCGCGCGTCGATGCGCGGTCGCAAAAAATTCTGCATGGCCTTGTCCCAGGCCGGGGCGTACAGTTCGTGCAACGCCTCCATGCTGGTCATGGCGTCGGTGGGCACAACCCGGGTGGACGCGGGCAGGGTGGACGCCCCCGGACCTTCTCCGCTGCCGATGATTTTTTCTATGCCCACGTTGGGGCTGAAACCTATGCCGGCGCTTTTGGGCATGGTTTATCCTCTGATGCCCCCGGCGGGGGCGCTATAGCATTTCACACTTGAAATGCTCGCAAGGATTTGTCAGCAAATCCTTGCCGCGAAATAGGCGCAGGCGAGCTTGGCTCGCCGTCAAGCGACTATTTCAAGCGTAAAATGCCGTAAGATCCCGGCACCATTCCGCCACTCCGGCAAGGTGCGGCAGCAGCTCGCAAAGCAGAGCCTCGGGAAATTCGTCTCCCGGCAGGGGGAAGTCAAGGCGGTAAGCCAGCCCCAGTTCCCCGCTCTGTTCGTCCAGCCCCAGCACCCCGCCCGCAGTGCCGCTCCAGAGGTGGTTGGCCTCCAGAATCGCTTCCAGAACGGCGGCCGGGTTGTCGGCCTCGCGCAGGCTGCCCGCGTGGGCCTGGATGAACAGGCATTGCCGCTCTTCGTCAAAACTGAAGGCGAACACGTTGTCATTCAATGAGACAAGGCAACAGCCCTTGTCGTCCAGGGCGATGGCCGGGTTTTCCATACGGGCCGCAAGGGCGGCCATCAATTTGTCCGCGTCGGTACGGTGGTTCATGGCGCCTCCAGCTTATACGCGCATGGCTGATGTATCAAGGGCGGGCGTGGCCGCCCGGCGCAAAACTCCGGCCCAGTGCCGCGTCAGGTGAAGCTGCTCGGCAAAGCGGTCGGGAAAGTCCTCCGGCCTGTTCATGGGCAGGAAAAAACGCTGGTGCAGATAAACCAGGTCCGTTTCCCGTTCCAGGCCGATGGTCCCTCCGCCCGTGCCGCCCCAGTTGAAGTCGGCCTGGGCCAGCTCGCGCAGGCAGGCTTCGCGCGCGGGGCCGAGGGGCATCTGCTCCACCAGGGCGGAGATCAGCAGAGTTTCCGTCTCTTCGATCAGGTGGGCGAAAAACTGGGTGTTGCCCAGAGAAAAAAGGGCGCGGCCGTTTTTGTCAAGACTCAGGCTTCCTTCGCCCAGTTTCGAGGACAGAAGGGCAAAGAGGGAGTCAGCGTGTTCGCGCAGGGTCATGATCCGCTCCTATGCCTGTTCGGGCGTCAGAGTGAAAGAAAAGGACGGTTCTTTGCCGAAAGAAGGCTCAACCGCGCCGTTGGGATAAAAGGTAAGATCAAGCCACATTTCACCTTTGAAAGGACTGTGTTCTCGGTCGACCCGAAGGTCTGGCTGTCCCATAATAGGCTGTATTCCCTCATTGTTCCCCATGATTTTTTCAGTGGTGTAGCCGATACGGTAGACAGGATTGCCGTCCGGCGAGTCGGGCATTTTGCTGATGCGCAGATCGCCGGAACTGCCGGACATAAGGACTCCCAGGAAGCTTTTGGCAATTTCCATCGACGCGGCGTTGGTGATTGGTTCGGCAAAGCTCTGATGGGCAATGCTCATCAGAATGTTGGCTACCCACTGATTGCCGCCGGCCAGGGCGAGCACGGCCGCCTTGCTTCCCTCAAGATCATGTTCGTAGGTGCTCTCGTGGCCGCTGACGCCGATATGGTAGGTGCAACGGGGCGCGTCCAGTTCAAACTGCCCGACCATGTCGTGGTTTTCGATGTCCGCCACAATATACCGGTATCCGGCGAGAATCAGTTCTTTTTCGTTCTGCGACAGGCCGCCCTGTCGGCTGACGGCATGATTCGGCCGTTGCGTGACCACGGGATTGCCCACTGTCATTTCGTTTTGCATCAGAACGATTTCATTGCCGATGCGGTGCTCCGGATGGTCGCCGTGCCCCCGCAGCAGGGCAAGGGCGTCGTTCAGGCGCGTGCCGAAGGCGGTAAGCTCGGGCGTATTGCGCAGGCTTTCCGGCATGTCCAGGTATTGCTTTTGGACTTCTTCCAGGTTGCGTACCATCACCCGGATGCCGCCGGTGGAGGAAAGAGGGGCGCCCTGGCCGAGAATGTCGTCGAAGCGACGGGCCAGGATGGTCACGGCGTCGCGCTGGGCCTGGGGCAGTTCTTGCAGCCCCGGCGCCGAAGACAGGGTTTGCGCCTGTTCCTTGACGGCGTTGTAGGTGTTTTTCACGTCGCCCGGGACGCGCTCGCGGTTGTTCTGTCCCTCGATGGCGATGAGCCCCAGGCGCTGCCCCAGCGACTGGGTAAAGCCCAAGGCATGGCCGAGGGTGTCGGCGATGTTGGCGAAAAAGCGCTTCACACTTTTGAAAAATCCGCCGGCTTCGCCGGTCCTGCCCGTGCCCCCGGTGGAAAAGCCCCGGCATCCGTGCGGTTCCATCTTGATGAACAGCATGCCCTTGTCGCCCATGTTGGGGTCCCGGCTGTTCCTGACTTCCGTGGAACCGGGCATGCGGGCGAACATGACGGTCTTGCGCTCGTTCGGCATGGGCACGCCCCGGATGTCCACCCCGCGCGGGTGGCAGCCCGGCTGGCTCTGGAACTCCGAGAGGTGGGAAGAGGAACGTTCGTAAGAATTGGCCGTGAACAAGAATTGTTCCAGCCTGTGGTCCGGGTCTTCGACACTGAAGGAACCTTCCTTGAACAGGGCAGGGGCAGGCGGATGATTGCCCGAGGATTCCGAAGCCTTGGCCGAGCCGAGAGCCTGCAGAAACCACATGACTTTCGCCACCTCTTCCTTGCCGTGGGGAATTTGCATGTCGCCGGCCATGATCCGGTTATACAGATCCTGGCCTTCCAGCACGTATTGCTGGATAGTCCGGGAGGGGTCGGGTCCGGGCACTCCTGCGGTGGGCATGAGCGCCACTTTGATGTTCGCTCCCTGGCCGATGAGCACAGGGACCATTCCCTGCACGGGCCGCTGCGCGAAATGTTCCAGCATGGTCAGTTGCTGGGGGCTAAAGCCGGGGATGCCATGCTGACCGCGCAGCACCAGTTCATCCATTTGAGGAAATTTCTGCTTCGATTCGGCCAGTACTTCCTGCGGCGTGCGCAGGGGCGGGGGCTGTATTGTGGTCGTTTGTCCCGTCTGCCCGGTCGGGCCGGTGGGGGGCGTTTCTTGCGTCAACTGGGGGCCGCCTACGTGGACGTTTGTCACGGTGGTCATGGCTATCTCTCCCGAGTAAAAACTACAAACCCGCGATGCGCGTGTGCGCATCGCGCAGCATGGACAGGCAGCGCATGGTTTCGGGCAGGGTGAATTCCCGCTCGCTGAAATGCGCGATCAGAACCAGACGGTTGTCACGGGTCAGCCCCGGCCGTACCGGCAGGGGCAGCCCCCCGTCCGGACCGCACAGGCGCAGGGCTTTTTCAGCAAGACCCGCGCGGTGCGGAGGCAGGGGGCGGGCCAGGCTGAGCAGCACGCCATCTTCCACCTTTTCAATGGAAAAAAGGTCGTTTTCCCCCAGGCGCAGGGCCGCGACCCCGTTGCGGTTGAAAGACAGGGACGGCAGTTGGAAACTGGCGGCCACCTCGGCCAGCGTGGCATCGATCAGGGACATGCTATTCCTCCATTGCCGCTTCTTCGCGGTCCACGGCGCTGTCCAGCAGTTCCTGGAAAGCGTTCAGCACGTTCTGGCGCGTTTCCGGCGCGGCATAGAGCTTGTGCGGCATTTTGCGGGCCAGTTCCCGTACGCCCTGGGTCATTTCCGCGTCCCGGCCCGGATCGTCGGAAACAAGAAAGGGCATATCCTGGGCCACCTGCTGCGGCATGAGCACGGGCATGTCCTTGTAGCGCAGCAGGGGGTCGATGACGGCGCGTTCCGTGGCGCCGTGCGGGGCGTGGCGTTCGGCGACGCCCCGCAGCAGGCCGCTTGCGTCTTTGTACAGGGTGCCCAGCGATTCCACCATATACAGTCCGTCCATGACTTCTTTGAGGGCCGGTTTGGGGCTGGACGGGGTCATGGCCGTCATGTCGTTGCCCAAAGCCCGTATCAGGTAATCCACGGCCTTGGGAAACTCGTCGGGTCCGAATTTTTCGAGCATGAAGGAAAAAGTCTTTTCATAGCTTTCAAAGTCAATGATCGTGTCGCGGTACAAAACCCGCAGGGACGAGGGCGGCAGGCCCAGGCCCGGCGCGTCCACGCCGGCCACGTTGTAGCCTGCGTTGATGGCCCGGCCGCTTTCGCTTTCAAGCTGGGCCAGGGCGCCGCCCAGAGCGCCCTGCAGGGCGGCTTTCTGGTCCGTCGGCAACTCCAGGCTGTCAAGCTTGCCCTGAGCGTAGGAAAGAGCGGCGTGCTGGTTGGTGGGGTCTTTGAAAGCCTGCTTGACCAGATTGATGATGTCCGCCTGGCGAGCCCCTTTCATAGCCAGGAGTTGCTTCATCAGCTGCTCCAGGTCGTTCTGGCTCATGTCCTCGCATTTTTCCACGTAGAACATGATGCGTTCAAGGTCGCGGGCCTTGTCCTTGCCCTCTTTGCGCTCGGAGAGTTTGCGCTCCACGTCTTCCCCGGCGCTGAAGGTCAACTCTTCCGAGGCGTCGGCGATGAGCGACAAGGGGTCTTGCTCCACCTTCACGGTTTCGCCCATAAAGTTGCCGGTTACGGTCTGGGTAGCGCCTTCCTGGCCCTGGGTCTGGCCGGAGGGGCTGAAAGCAGGTCCGTCTATGCGCTGGCTCATGTCGTCATCTCCGGTTCGTCAGTTCGTTCACCCAGCGCATGACTTCGGCCACGGGCTGGATCAGGTCCGAGGGGATATAGTTCAGGACTTCACCCTGTTCAAGCAAGTTCCGGGCCAGGGGCACGTTTTCCATGATCGGAATACCCTCCTCTTCGGCCACTTCGCGCATTTTTTTGGCCACGGCGCCTTGCCCCATGGCGGAAATCACCGGCAGGGGGGTCTCTTCCTCTTTGTAATAGAGGGCCACGGCGATCTTGGTCGGGTTGGTGACCAGCACCGAAGCCTTGCGTGTCTGATGTATCGTGCTGTTCATGACCATTTCCTGGTGCAGCTGTTTACGCTGCGACTTGATGTAGGGGTCGCCTTCCATTTCCTTATACTCGCGCTTGACCTCATCCTTGCTCATCATCATCTGGGTCATGAACATTTTCTTCTGCA
>JAVBRE010000249.1:0-10365 GCA_031548325.1 Desulfovibrionaceae bacterium | reverse complement strand
CCCCTTCCCCGGCCCCCATCCCCCTCTTCAAAAAACCTTGAGGGCATCCATTCCCCAAATTGACGGCAGATGGTGAAACCCCGCCGTCGCGGGGTCAAGGGGCTTGGGATGGAATCAGCCCACCTGGGCAGGCAATCCCTCCTGCTTTATCGTGCGCTATTTTTTCAAGATTATTTTTTGTTTGGTCAAAAAATTTTATACAAAAAATTTTTTATTCAACAAAAAATTTGTTGACAGAAAAACACATTCAGAATTAAGGTCGGTTCACGATGAAAAACAAAACAATTTTCCAAACTATCATCCGTCTCGCTGATATGATGATAAAATTCCTCGGCGAGCACGCTGAAATTGCCATTCATGATCTCGGCAAGAATGAAAAATCTCTTATTCACATCGCCGGGAATGTGACCGGAAGGGTTCCCGGCGCGCCGCCAACCGACCTGTTGCTTATGCAACTGGCCGAACATGGAAACAACGCCCCGGATCTTCTGCCCTACGCAACCAGAAGCCCTAACCATAAGCCGCTTAAGACGGCCCTGGTCTATATCCGTAACGGCAAAGGGGAAATAATTGGCGCGGTGTGCATAAATGTCGACATATCGGCACACCTCGAGATGTTTCACGTCCTTGAGTCCCAACTCGCAATGGCGGGGACCAACGGACATGAAGAAAACGACAAAGAAACCTTTGCTTCAACGGTCGAAGAAACCGGATTTGCTTTGGTAAGCAAGGTTGTAAAAAACATGGGCAAAGACCCTGGAAACCTCACCCGTGAGGAACGTATCCAATTTGTGCATATGTGCGATGAAATGGGTGTGTTCAAATTAAAAGGCGTCGTCGAGCAGGTGGCCAAAATAATGGGCATCTCAAAATACACCCTCTATTCGTACAAAAAACTATCGGGCGATAATCCTCCCTAAACATGTCCTGCTTGGCACCGTTATAACGCAACTGTTCTTCACCGGTTGCGATTCCTTATAAAGCCGAAAGCCTATTCTATCGTCATGTATTGGGATATGAGAGAGGTCCTATATGGATTCCGCGTTGCTGCTCAATGTAATAAAAAAAGAAACCGAAAAATCCACAGGCTGCACAGACCCTGGTTCTGTTTGTCTGGCCGTCGCCAGGGCCGTTCACGAATTGAAAGGCGGATATGATGCCATTTCAGTGACCGTCAGCGCCAATGTGTTCAAAAACGGCATCAGCGTCGGCATACCTGGGACCGGGCAATGCGGACTGCATATGGCTGCAGCTCTCGGAGCCTGTTTACACGAATACCACTCTTCCGGACTGCATCTTTTGGACCATATGACGCCGGAAACTCTTGCAATGGCCAACATATTGCTTACCCGAAAAGCTGTCACCATACAATTCGCGGACACTCCCGACCCCTTGTATGTCAAATCCACAGTTACCGGGGCAAACGGAACCGCCGAAGTCACAATACTGTATGACTATTCAAATATTGTGGCTGTCAGCGTGAACGGCCAGTCTGTCATGAGCAACATGCAGGTCCCGAAAGCGGTGACCGGGGGCGAACTGAACGCCTTTTCAGTGGAAGACATATATACAACCGCACTTTCCCTTCCCATGGAAGATCTCGGTTTTCTGCTCAATTTTGCGCGCGTAAACAAAGATGCCGCACAAGCAAGCCTTGCTGATCCGACGATGCGTCTTGGGAAAACCTTTTCTGGCGCTTATTCCCACGGCAGCCCCCCCTACCCTGGCGTAGATTCTGTGCAAACGATGACGGCTGCAGCAGGAGAAGCCCGTATGCGCGGGCTTGTGCTGCCCATCATGGCGATCGCCGGCAGCGGCAACCATGGCATCACAAACTTTCTCGGCACATTGTGCTTTGCTGAAGCAATCAATGCCGATGCGCATCAAACAGCGCGCGCCCTGGCCATCAGTTCCGCCATTACGATTTACATCAAGGGCTATATCAAAAGAATGACCGCTTTTTGCGGCTGCTCTGTTGCGGCGGCGACCGGAGTCGCCGCCGCGGCGGCATACCTTCTTGGCGGTTCATTCAAACAGGCCGAACTGGCTATGCATTCAGTCATTGGAACCCTGGGCGGACTTTTTTGCGACGGCGCCAAGGAGTCTTGCGCATACAAGCTGAGCACCGCGGCTTCCATGGCCATTCAATTTGCCTATATGGCGCTTGAAAATTGCGGCGTGCCGGCGGGCGAAGGCATTATAGGGAAAACGATTGAAGACACGTTTTGCAACTTGGGCAGGCTCAACAACCCTGGAATGGTTGAAACTGATAGAATAATTGTAAAAATTATTCAGGAAAGAATAGGTTAGCAAGCGTAACCAATAACAATCAGTAATAAGGCGGTTCTATGAAGCAAGTAATTATCACGGAGCATGCCCCAAAACCGGTTGGCCCCTATTCGCAAGCCATCAAGGCAAACGGGTTTATCTTCTGCTCAGGCCAGGTCGCTATCAATCCGGTCAACAATGAAATAGAAGCCGGCACGGTCACGGAACAAACAAAAAGAATTCTTTCGAATATTCAGGCCGTTCTCGAATCCCAAGGGTCCTCCCTGGATTCCGTTGTCAAATGCCAAGTGTACCTCGCCGATATGAACGATTTTTCTGAAATGAATACGGTATACTCCCAGTTTTTCAAAAAAGATTGCCCGGCAAGACTTGCCGTTCAAGTCGGTCCGCTTTTCGGCGGTCTGAGCGTTGAAATTGACGCCATCGCGTTAGCGTGAAGAGGCTCGCACGATAACGCCAAAACAGCGAACAAATGGTCGTGGCGGTATGTTACCGAAACTTGGAACAAGAGGAGAAAGCCATGAAAAAGCTATTGTCTGCCTTGGCATTGGTATTTACGTTCTGTGCTCCTGCAAGCGCATTCCCTGATAAAGATTTGAAAGTCATTGTTCCCTTCGCGCCAGGCGGCGGTGTTGACGTGACCATCCGCTTTTTAAGCGAGGTAGCGCCGAAATACCTGAACGGGAAAAAGCTTATCGTTGAAAACATGCCCGGCGGCGGCGCTGTTATCGGACAAACGGCTGTAGCCAAAGCCAAACCCGACGGATACACCATCCTAGCCTACACTTCTTCTGTTGTCTCAAACCCTTTGCAAAAAAAGACCACCTTTAAATACTCGGACTTCACTCCCATCGCCATGTACTGCTTTGATCCGGGAATTTTATTCGTTCCTGCGAATTCTCCGTTCAAGACGCTAAAAGATTTTATAGAAGCGTCCAAGAAAGAAGAAATCGTGCTCGCCATGCCCGGGCATTCGACTGCGCACCATATAGGCGGACAGATGCTGGAAAAACATTTCGGAAGCAAGCTTGCCTATATTCAGCTGACATCCGCGGCCCAACAAATGGCTCAAGTGTTGGGCGGCCATGTGCAGGGAGCCATGTTCGGTTACGGCGAAGCGACCAGTTATGTCAAAGAGGGTTCCATCAGAATTCTTGGGATGATGTCCGACGCCCAGTATCCTGGGGCGGAGAAAATTGAACGCTTTTCTTCTCTGGGACTTAATCTTGAATGGGGCGCGTTCCGCGGTGTTGCCGTTCCTGCGGGGACGCCTAAAAACGTTGTCAAAATATTGTCCGACGCCTTTGTGGGCATGGCCAAGGATCCGGAGTTTGTGGAACGGATGACCAAGGCCGGATTCCCCATGCAAGTGTATGATTCCCAAGAGTTTTCCAAATATGTTGATGAAGTGGCTAAGATTTACAACAATCTTTTAAAGCCCGAATCCAAGTAGTTCCGCATGCTCGCCACGCCAGAACCGCGTGGCGAGCCAAACCCAAGCTACACTCACAACAGGAGGTACCTTGTGGTCAACTGGAAACAAGATATTGCAATATCAATAGTTCTTCTCTGTTTGTCTGCCGCTTTTTTCTTCACCAGCCTGGGGTATCCGGAAACAAACGGGCACTTTCCCGCGTACCTTGCGTGCATACTTGCCGCTCTTTCTCTGTTTCTCTGTATTTCTTCCATGTTGCGCCGCAACGGCAGCCAACCGTTTATCAATTGGAACGCCTTGCGCGGTCCGGCTCTTGTTGTCTTTCTGACAGCCGGTTTCATTGTGGTGCTACCCTATATCGGCTTCATCCCGTCATGCGTGCTCCTGGCTTCAGCTATTTTTCTTTCACTGGGCTATCCTGACAAACGCGCTGCCCTGATGGTGGCAGTATGCGCTACGGTAGGAATTTACGTTGTTTTTCATATAGCCCTTGGCGTCTCTTTGCCAACAGGGACATTATGGGGAAGCGACTAACCCTTTTGATAAAAGGCCGTCACGCCGCCTCTTTGGCCTTTTTCAAGTTTTAGGAGCAATCCATGGAACTCATTCTTTCCTCATTCGCTACCCTGTTTACTCCGGACGTTTTTCTTGTCCTGACCTTGGGTGTTTTGCTCGGCCTCGTTGTAGGGGCCATCCCCGGCCTTAACGATACCATCACCATGGCGGTATTGGTTCCCGTGACGTTCAGCATGAACCCCAATTACGCGTTCGCTCTGATGGTGGGCGTTTATTGTTCCGCTTGTTATGGCGGTTCAATTCCCGCTATTCTGCTGAAAATTCCCGGGACCGCATCAAGCGTGATCACCACCCTGGACGGCAATGCAATGGCCCTAAAAGGACAGGCAGGGCTTGCGCTGGGCATATCCACCATCAGTTCGGTATCGGGCGGGATTCTAAGTTCCCTTGTTCTTATGTTTTTCGCGCCAACTCTGGCCAGCTATGCTCTTCGCTTCGGCCCCGCTGAATATTTTGCTTTGGGAGTGCTGGGACTTTCAACGGTCGCCGGCATGTCTGGCAAAAATCTTTTGAAAAACCTCATTGTCTGTATTTTAGGATTGCTGGTCGCCACCATCGGCATGAGCCCGCAGACCGGTTTTCCGCGCTTTACCATGGATATTATGGTTCTCTATGACGGCATAGACCTAGTCCCCATGTTAATCGGCCTTTTCGGGGTATCATCCGTCCTCCAAATGATCGAGCGCCTGCTGACCGCCCAACAGGAAGGAAAAATAGAGACCCTGCCTTCTGTGGGCAAGACATTCCCCGGTTGGAAGTTATTGTGGGAAATAACGCCGGTTATTCTGCTCGGCAGTCTTGTGGGGACGGTTATCGGCATTATCCCTGGCGCGGGGATGCTCATGGCCATCTATCTTGCGTACGACATTACGCGCTCCAGGTATCGCCGCCTTCCTTTCGGCGAAGGCGTGCCTCACGGCGTGGCAGCTCCTGAATCCGCCAACAATGCCGTAGTTGCCGGCTCCATGGTCCCCCTGCTGGCGCTGGGA
Organism: Desulfovibrionaceae bacterium; assembly: GCA_031548325.1. Taxonomy (GTDB): domain Bacteria; phylum Desulfobacterota; class Desulfovibrionia; order Desulfovibrionales; family Desulfovibrionaceae; genus FLUQ01. The sequence goes on along the minus strand of JAVBRE010000249.1, from coordinate 5,076 downwards.
GTTCCCGGCAACTCAGCTTCAGCCTTATTTTTGGGCGCGCTCATGATACAGGGACTCCGGCCTGGGCCGGCCCTTTTCAGAGAACACCCTGATACGGCATTTTTTATAATCGCGGCCTTCTTTGTAGCGAATCTAATCATGGGGCCACTTGGTTTGAGCCTGGGCCGGGGACTGGGAAAAATCATTTTTAAAATCCCTACGATCCTTCTCAGCGGCTGCATTATCTTGCTCTGTTGCACCGGCGCATATGCTGTGGGCTTTGATTCGTCCTATATCTGGCTGACGCTGCTGTTTGGCGTTATCGGTTACATCATGGACAAAACCAAATTGCCCCAGGCGCCTTTTGTTCTCGCAGCCGTTTTGGGCCGTATGATGGAAACGAGCTTTGAACAAAGCCTTGTTCTGTCCAAGGGCAGTCTGATGATTTTTTTGACCAACCCCATATCATGCACAATGCTTGCAGTAGCTTTCTGTTTTTGCCTTATTCCGGTTTACGGCGCTGCGTCCCAGCGGTTCAGCAAACCCAGGAAGGAATATGATGCAACAGCCTGACATCACGCGCGTAACGTCCTTGACCCAGACCTTCGCGGCCTGGGCGGTGAATGTGCGACAAGAAGCGCTGCCCGAAAACGTTCGGGAAAAAGCCAGAATCTGCTGTTTGGACTGGATTGCTGCTGCCGCTTCAGGAGCCGGGCATCCCCTGGCGGAAACCTATGTTCGCCTTGCCCGCACACTGAGCGGCAACGGCAAGGAAAGCATTGTCGCCCGCCGGGAAAAAGCTTCTCGCCCCTTCGCTATATTCGCCAACGCGGCCCTTGGGCATATTACAGAAACCGATGACGGCCACCGCTGGTCTATCGTCCACCCTGGAGCCGTGGTCTTTCCCGTCGTCGCAAGTCTCGCTTCAACAACGGATCAACCTGGAAGGGCCGCCGTCGAAGGAGCTGTCGTCGGCTACGAGGCCGCAATACGGCTGGGGCTGGCCTTTGGCCCCGGGCATTACGATATCTGGCACACCACCGCCACGGCGGGAGTATTCGGCGCCGCGGCAGCGGCGGCGAAAATCATGGGTCTTGATCCGCCGGCTTTTACTGATGCGCTTGGGCACGCAGGAACGCAGTCTGCGGGCGTATGGCAATTTCTCAAAGACAACTGTGCCTCCGCCAAACCTTTTCATCCCGCCCAGTCTTGCTTGTCCGGTTATATCGCCGCCACGGCGGCCGCCGGAGGCATACCGGGCGCGCCTTATATTCTTGAAGGCGGCAAGGGCTTGTTCGCCGCTCTCGGCAGATCGCCACAGCCCGAACAATTCACACATGACTTAGGCAAAAAATACGTCATTGAGGAGGTCAACTGCAAACCCTATCCCACATGCGGGCAGACGCATTCAATGATCGACGCAATGACTGCAATAATTAAAAAACACAAACTTGCGGCTTCACAAGTTCTTGACATAGAAGCGCGTATTTACACAAAGGCTGCGGATATTGCCGGAAACCCGAACCCGGCCAATCTCGAGGAAGCTAAATTCAGCATTCCCTTTTGTTTGGCGTATCTCCTGGTTAAAGGCAAAATTCCTTTTACGGGCATGACCGATGCCGATGTGTTTAATGAATCGATACGCTCGCTGATGGCCAAAACTCGGCTGGTGACAGATCCGGCCATGGAGGCGGGCTTTCCGGATGCCAGGCCTTGTAAAATCAATGTTGCAACGAGTGATGGGCGCATCCTTTCCGCTGACAATCAATTCCGTAAGGGTGATCCGGAAAAACCATTCAGTTTTACCGAAATAGCGGAGAAATTCCGCGAACTTGCGGCCGGAGTGTATTCTTCCGCCAAAATGGATTCCATTATTGACTCAGTTAGATGCCTGTGCCGCAATGGGAACGTCAGCTCTTGGCCGGACTTGTCTCTCTGAGTCTCGCTTACAGCATAATAGGATAACTATTTCTTCTAATTTCAAGGCGATTGGAATTCAAAAGGAGCGCATATGCCTCGCAACATGGTTCATATTATAGATTCGCCATACTACCGTCACATATACGGTTCCGAAGAAATGAGCGCTGTTTTTGACGCCCGGCGCCGCTATCAGCGCTGGTTGGATATTGAAGCGGCTCTTGCCAGGGTTCAGGCCAAACTTGGCGTTATTCCGCAAGAGGCCGCTGATGAAATATCCCGAAAAACCGACGTCGCCCTGTTGGATGAGGATTTTATCCGAGCGCAGCTCGCGGCCACCGGACATTCGTTGATGCCGCTCCTGAAAGCCGTGCACAAAGTGTGCGACAACGGATACGGAGAATATATTCACTATGGCCCAACCACCCAGGATATAGAAGATACCGGCGCGGTTCTGGAACTGCGCGACGCTTTCCGCATCATTGCGCAAAAGCTTTTGAAAACGGAGGATATTTTACTGCCGTTGGCGGAAAAATATGCATCCTTGCCCATGGCGGGCCGGACCCATAACCAGCAAGGGCTTCCGATTACCCTTGGATTAAAATTCGCGAACTGGGCGGCGGAAATACGCCGGTCCATCGAACGTTTGAAAGATCTGAAAAAACGCCTTTTCATCATAATGCTGCATGGCGGTACCGGCACAATGGCCGGTCTTGGCGAAAAGGCATATCCCACCATCAACGGCCTTGCGCAAGAACTCGGCCTTGATCTTCCTCCCACCGGTTGGGGCAGCGCCCGCGACACCTTTGCGGAGTATCAGACGGTCATCGGGATTATTTGCGGCACCGTTGCCCGTATTTGCAATGAAATCTATCAGCTTTCCCGTTCTGAAATAGGAGAGCTGACAGAGTCTTTCGGAGAAAAGTATGTGGGCAGTTCCACGATAGCGCACAAACAGAACACAGAACGTTGCTCCATGAATGTGGCCGTATGCCGCATTGTAATGAATAATGCCTCGCTGGGGCTGCAAGGCATGGTCAGCGAGCACGAACGCGATACGCGTTCCTGGCGGCTGGACTGGCACACTCTGGCTGAATCAAGCGTTCTCACAGCGCGGGCCCTTGACACAGCAAACGATGCTCTCACCAACCTTGCCATCTCTGAAGAGCGCATCACGACAAATCTTGATTATCTTAGAGGCCTGCTGTTTTCTGAAGCGGTCATGTTCCACCTTGGGCGCAAGCTAGGCAAGCTCACCGCTCACGAAGTCGTGTATGAAGCAGCAATGCGGGCTCAGCTTGAAGAGGGAATAGACTTCAAAACGGCGCTCATGGAAAACAAGGAAGTGGCGGCAAATGTCACGTGTGCGGAACTTGATGAACTCATGAATTATTCAAGCCACATTGGAACATCAAAAGGACAAGTCAGAGACGTGATTGACACGGCCAAATCCATGGCCAAGACCGATACGTCGCTTTTTTTGTAAGGAGATCTCCATGACCGCGCATATAATGGATTCGGATTTCTATAAAGATTCGTGGAGCACGGCGGAGTTGCGGGCCATTTTTTCCATGGAACGCCGTTTTGACCGTTGGCTCAAAATTGAAGCCGCCCTTGCCAGGGCTACGGCCGCGGCCGGACTCATCCCCCCGGAAAGCGCAGAGGCCATAACCAACGCGGCGGATATACAAAATATAGACCTCGAACAGTTGGAGCGGGACCTGCCTGAGGCCAACCACACCCTTACGCCTTTATTGCGCCAACTGCAGAAAGCCTGCACAGGTGTTCACGGCGAATATATTCATTTCGGCGCCGCAACACAGGATATTGAAGATACCGGATTGGTCCTTGAGATGAAGGAAGCATTCGCCCTCATTCTTCGGGACTGCCGCAAAACAGAAACGTTGCTTCTCGAATTGGCGGAAAAATATAAAACATTGACCATTATGGGGCGTACCCACAATCAGCATGGGCTCCCCACAACCCTTGGGGGCAAGTTCGCGTGCATGGCTTCCGAGATGGGCCGCAATATTGAACGGATGCGGGAAGCGGAAAAACGCCTCTTCAAATGCATGATCCACGGAGGGGTTGGCACACAGGCCGGATTTGGCGAAAAGGCCTATGAAACAGCTCTTTATTTCGCCAAAGAAGTGGGTCTTGAATATCCGGATACCGGCTGGACCAGTTCGCGCGATACTGTAGCGGAATATCAGATTCTTCTCGCGTATATATGCGGCACTCTTTCCCGTATCGGCAACGAAATATTCCAGCTTTCACGAACGGAAATTATGGAGCTGCATGAACCGATAGGCGAACATTACATCGGCTCTTCAACCATGCCTCATAAACGGAACGCGGAATATTCCGAATTTGTTGTTTGTCTCAGCCGCATTGTCACCACAAACTCTCTTTTAGGGTTTCAAGGCATGATGAGTGAACACGAACGCGATTCGCGTTCGTGGCGGCTGGACTGGCACAGTGTGCCCGAAAGCAGCATGCTGACGGGCAAGGTCCTGGAGCTTATGCTTTTCCTTCTTAACGGACTTCAGGTGTTTGAAAAAAATATCACCCGGAATCTGGACCTTCTTCAGGGGCAGGTGTTCGCCGAAGCCGTCCTGCTGCACCTCGGCAAAAAAATCGGAAAACAAACCGCGCACGGGCATGTTCTTGAAGCGGCATTCAAAGCGCGGAAGAATGCCATCCCCTTCAAAGAAGCTGTGTTGGAGTCTCCAGCGTTATCGCCCCACATCACCCGGAAAGAGCTGGACGCCATTTGCGATTACGCCGCCTATACGGGAACCGCTGCGCGCCAAACCGAAGAAGTCCTTCGAAAAGCGACGGGCGGGGCATGCACGTTTGACCGGACTTGAGTGGCAGAATATCCGGAATATGACCGTAGCCGCAGATGATGCCAGCCGGAATCACTTTTGCAGTGGTTCCGGCTGGCATTCATTGCCGCCATTAGGCGCCGAAGCGGGCGTGCCTTTACAAACTCCGGCTTTGCGGGGTTTGCCATCAATCTGGGAAACCGCTTTGCGGTTTCCCTCGCTATCCCGGATACGGCATAAAAGGATGGCTGCCTCTATCGTTTTATGATAGATTTTAGTCGTTTAACGACGACATGGGAAGGGAAAGAACTTTTTTGCAAAAAAGTTTCCCCCCTTCCCCGGACCCCGCCCC
>JAVBRE010000111.1:0-36717 GCA_031548325.1 Desulfovibrionaceae bacterium | reverse complement strand
GCGCGTCATTTTTATCGGCGCGGACAAGGTCGGCCGGGCCCGTGCGCTGCTCATGAAATTCATGCCCCAGGTGGAAGTAGCGGGCTATCTGGGCGAGCCGGGGGCCGATGAGAAGATTGCCGGGCCCTGGCTGGGCACATACGGCGAGACGCTGGACGCGGTAAGCAAGACCGGAGCCAACCGGGTTTTTCTGCTGGCCGACAGCCTGGAGGCCCCGTTGGCTCGCGAGCTGTTCAACGCGAAACTGCAGGGCCTGTGGGTCGAAGACATGCGCGGCATGTATGAACGCCTGGCCCGTCGCGTGCCGGTGGACCTCATACACGAAGACTGGCTGTTGATGGAGGATGGTTTTAACCTCAACGTCAGCCTGATTTTCCGCCGGGCCAAGCGGGCCTTTGATATCGCCTTTGCCCTGGCCCTAGGCGTGGTCGCCCTGCCGGTGGTGCTGCTCACAGCTTTGGCTGTGCGGTGGGAATCGCGTGGGCCGGTCATCTACACGCAGAAGCGGGTGGGCCTGCACGAAAAGGAATTCACGGTGTATAAAATCCGCTCCATGCGGGTGGATGCGGAAAAGGACGGCGCGGTCTGGGCCGCCAAAAAGGATCCGCGGGTGACAAAAGTGGGGGCCTTTATCCGCAAGACCCGCATTGACGAGCTGCCCCAGCTCTGGAATGTGCTCATCGGCGACATGAGCGTCATCGGCCCTCGGCCCGAACGCATGGAATTCGTGAAGGATCTGTCGGAAAAAATTCCTTTCTACTATGTGCGGCACACGGTGAAGCCCGGAGTCACCGGCTGGGCCCAGGTCATGTATCCCTATGGGGCCAGCCTGGAAGATTCGCGCATGAAGCTGGAATACGACCTCTATTACATCAAGCATCTGTCCGCGCTGCTGGAATTGAAAATCATCCTGAAGACCATCGGCGTGGTCCTTTTTCCCGCAGGCGCCCGATGACGCGGCAGCGGCCTGCTTTGGCGTGATACTGCGTCAGGCGGCGATTTTGCGCAATGCGGGGTCAAGGGGTATCAGACCCCTTGCGGGGTTTCAAAGGGGCGGAGCCCCTTTGAGGATCTGTCGTTAAACCAAAGCCACCAGGTCGTAGGTCTGGCTTTCCACGATTTCCGCACTGACGACCGCGCCCGCTTTCACGCCGGGGCCGCTGACGTAGGTCACACCGTCTATTTCCGGAGCCTGGAACCAGGCCCGGCCGGTGAAAAGCCCGGGCCATTCCGGATGCGGGGCGTCGACCAGGATATCCAGCCGTTGCCCCACGTATGCCGCCAGTATCTCTTCGCTGATTTCCGCCTGTAGTTCCATCAGGCTGTCGCGCCGCCACTGCTTGACCCTGTCCGGCACCTGGCCGGGCATGGCGGCCGCGGTCGTGCCTTCTTCGGCCTGATAGGCGAAAACCCCCAGATGGGTGAAGCGCGTTTCACGCACGAAATCGCAAAGTTCCTGAAACTGCGCGTCCGTCTCGCCGGGAAAACCCACGATGAGGCTGGTGCGCAGGGCCGCTTCGGGGAAATATTCGCGCACCCGATCTAAGGCGGCTCTGGGGTCGCGAGCAAAGGGGCGTCCCATGCGGGCAAGGATGCCGCCATGTGCGTGCTGCACGGGGATGTCGAAGTAAGGCACGAAAGGTTTGTCCGCTCCGCGCAGAAAACCCAGCAGATCGCGACCGAGTCCGGCGGGATACAGATACATGAGCCGCAGCCGTTCCAGACCGGAGAGAGGCAGCAGTTCTTCCAGCAAACCGGTGAGGTTCCGCCCGATATCCTTGCCCCAGGCCGTACTGTCCTGGGCCACCAGGACCAGCTCGGAGACCCCGGCATCCAGCAGTTCGCGCGCCTCGCGCACCAGGTCCGGAGCCGGGCTGCTGACGAAGGAGCCGCGAATGGCCGGAATGGTGCAAAAGGAACAGGCGTGGTCGCAGCCGTCGCTGATTTTCAGCCAGGCGTACGACGGGCCGGTGGAGAGCATGCGGCCTGCGAGTTCGCCGGTCGCTCTCGCGCCTCGCGCGGCCAGGGCCGCGTTCAGCTTGTCCGGCCATGCGGCGAGTTCGCGGTTGTCCAGCCAGAGATCCACTTCCGGCAGGTCGGGCGACAGGGCGGGTATGCCGTACCGTCCCACCAGACAGCCCGCGACGGCCAGCAAAGGTTTTTCCGTCCGGGCAAGTTCCGCCCGCTCGGCGGCGGCGTCGAGCACGGTCCGTACCGATTCCTGCACGGCCGGGGCGATAAAGGCGCAGGTGTTGATGAGGATGCAGTCGGCATCCTCCATGCGCTCCACCACACCCGCGCCCGGCACGCCGCCGATCAGGCGTTCGGTGTCCACCCTGTTCTTGGGGCAACCCAGGCTGATGGACTAGATATTTGCCATATGGTTCTCTAAGGTTTATGAAAGCGGATATCCGCGCGAAGCGCGCGCCGGTAGAAAGGCGTTTTTTGCGCGCGGGCGGAAGTGTATGCCGCCGGAGGGCCACATGCAACAGCAAAATACCATCGTCAAGCGCGGCGCGCGGCACGAGGAGTTCGTTCTGGCCCTGGTGGGCAGCGGTCCCACCTGGGAACTGCTGATGGGTATTCTCAGCCGGGGAGAATTCGCGGAAACCTTTCCCTGGGTGCGTATGGCCGGCTGGGTGACTTTTGACGCGGGCATGCCTTTGCTGCTGCCCGAACCCTTTGCCAATACGCCGGAATACAAAGACTGCGAAACTCTTTTTGCGGCCAACCCGGACCTGCAACTGGTCTGCGACCTCACCCCGGACGGTTCGGGCATGGCGGCCTTGCGCGCCTGCGCGCCCACGGGCGTGGCGCTGATCACCGAAGAAACCGTGCGTCAGTTTTGTTCGGCCACGGCCGAAGGCGCTCTGGTTATCGGCGGCGCGGCGCGGCTGCGCCGCGAGCGCAACCTTTTTTCCGCCCTTATCGACCAGATCGAAGAAGAGGTCCTGATTCTGGATTCGCGGGGCAGAATCATCGAGATCAACGGCCACGCCGTACAGAAGTGGGGTGGGACAAAAGCCGACTATATCGGCCGGGCTTGCCGCGACATTGACGGGCTGGATATGTGCTGCGGCGCGAGCGAGGTCTGCCCTTATGAAAAGGCCATGACCAGCGGGCAGCGTGTCTCGGAAATCTACACCAAGGTCACGCCTGACGGGCGTATGCGTTATTTTCGGGTTTACGGTTTTCCCATCGGGGACGAATATTCGCACAGCAAGCGGCTGGTGCTGATGCGCAGCGACACCACGGCCCACGTGCAGATAGAGCAGCGTTTGCAGCAGTCGCAGAAAATGGCGGCCATCGGCGAGTTGTCGACCTATATCGCGCACGAGATCCGCAATCCGCTTTTCGCCATCGGCGGGTTCGCCAACTCCCTTTTGCGCGCGCCGTCGCTGGATGAAGCCGCGCGCGAAAAAGTGCGGATCATCCTTGAAGAGTCGCGCCGGCTGGACGAGATACTCAAAAGCATCATCAACTTCGCGCGCCCCACGGACCAGACCGTGGGCGAAGTGGCCGTCAACGAGGTGGCGGAACAAACGGTGGAACTGATGGGCATCGGCGGCGAGGACAGGCATATCGCCATCAAACTGGAGCTTGCCCCTGATCTGCCCAAAGCGCACGGCAACGCGGAAATGATCAAGCAGTGTCTGATCAACCTGATCAAGAACGCTCAGGAAGCCCTGTCGGAAGGCGGCGCCGTGACCGTGCGCAGCCGTTTCGCGGAGGCCATGGTCTATCTGGAGGTGGCGGACGACGGGCCCGGCATTCCGCCGGAATTGCACGAACAGGTTTTCAGTCCCTTTTTCAGCACCAAGGACAAAGGATCGGGCCTGGGACTGGCCATGACCCGCAAAATCATAGGCGAAATGGGCGGCAAGGTGCTGCTCGCCAGTCAGCCCGGCAAGGGGACCACCGTAAGTCTGGCCCTGAAGCCCGCGCTGGCCGTCATTCCCAAACGCTATGAAACAGAACCCGAATAACACGGTTGTACTGGCCACCCGCAACAAGGGCAAGGTAGCCGAACTGGCTGTTCTGCTGCAACCCTTCGGCGTGGCTGTTGCCGGTCTGGACGCTTTTCCCGATATCGGCGAAATAGCGGAAACCGGCGCGACATTTGCCGAAAACGCGCTGATCAAGGCGCGTACCGTCAGCGATAGTACAGGCCTGGTGGCCGTGGCCGACGATTCCGGTCTGGAAGTGGATGCGCTGGGCGGCGCGCCGGGCGTTTATTCCGCCCGTTACGGCGAAGAGCCGGGCAAACCCGCCACGGACGAGCGCAACACAGCCAAAGTGCTGGCCGCCATGCGCCATGTTCCCGACGGGCGGCGCTCCGTCCGCTTCCGCTCCGCCATGGCCGCGGCAGCGCCGGACGGGACGCAAATCGTCGCCGAAGGCGCCTGGGAAGGGCGATTGGCCCACGCCCCGGCCGGGACGGGCGGTTTCGGCTATGACCCGGTGTTTTTTGATCCCGCTTGCGGCAAAACCGCCGCCGAGATGAGCCCGGATGAAAAAAACAGCCGCAGCCACCGGGGCAAGGCCTGCCGCGAACTGATGAAACTCTGGCCCGCTTTCTGGAACGGTTTGTAAAAATGCCGGATGAGAACGGGGCCTGAGGCTTCGTTATTTTTTCTCCGTCTGCTTCGTCATTTCAACCCTGGCCGTTTCCCCTTTGGCGATGTCGGTTTTGACTCGGGCCAGACGGCGGCGGGCTTCGTCTTCGCAGGGGTGATAAAAAAGAGTCAGACGTTCCCCCGTGTCCCGCAAGCGGCCGACGCCCATACCCTGGTCCGGCCCCAGGTTGCGCAGGCCGAGGGCCATTTCCCTGCCGTCGCTGCAGGTCAGGGTCACGTACAGCCGTCCTTTGTCCGTGGCGGGCGCGTCCATCTCGCCCGTGCAGGTCACAGCGTTTTGTTGGTCGTAAAGCAGAACGCGGCCCGCTCCGGCCATGGCTTTTCTGTCCAGAAATCCGTGCATGGGTTTGCCCGCGACATCCACGGCGATGAACAACGGCGGCCCGTCCATGATCAGAAGCACGCTGGGCGGCCCCTGACTGCCGCAGCCCTGCAAGGCCAGTACGAGCAGCGCGCAGACCAGAAGCCGGAGCGGTTTTTTCTGATTACGGCGCAATCAGGCCCCCTGCAGCGTGGCGGCGGCTTTTTCCACATCGTCCTTGAAGACCTGCCGGGCGTCACGCAGCCGTCCGGCCAGGGCCGCATCGTCGAGCGCCAGGATCTGGGCCGCCAGGTACGCCGCGTTGCGCGCTCCGGCCTTGTCCAGGGCCACGGTGGCCACGGGAAAGCCCGGCGGCATCATCACCGTGGAAAGCAGGGCATCCATGCCGTTCAACACCGACGCGGCCACGGGAATGCCGATGACCGGCTTCACCGTGCGGGCGGCCACAGCCCCGGCCAGATGCGCGGCCATGCCCGCGGCGCAGATGAAGACCCGGCAGCCTTCTTTTTCCAGCCTGTCCACCAGGGCTTCGGTGCGTTCCGGCGTACGGTGGGCCGAGGTCACCGTGAAATGGTAACTGATGCCCATCGAGTCAAGCAGTTCCACGCAGGGCCGGACCACGGACTCGTCAGACAGGCTGCCCATAAAAATAGCGACTTGCGGCATAATACTGGCTCCTTGTGATGACTCGGGGGACTTTGTCCCCCGGCCCCACCTGCAAGGGGGCGCCCCCCCTTGACCCCACGTTGGGTTTTGTTTTCCGCATTGCGAAAAAATAAAACTTCGTTCGCGAGTCCAGGGGGCCGCGCCCCCTGGCGGGGTGTGGGGCAGCGCCCCATATTTTTCCGGTTATTTCCTGTTCAGCGCCTTTTGACCGATATCAGTGCGAAAATGGCAATTTTCCATGCGTATGGCGTCTACGGCTTTGTACGCCAGATTTCGGGCCTGGCCCAGGGTGTCGCCCAGAGCTGTCACGCCCAGGATGCGGCCGCCGGAAGAGCGCACGTCTTTGCCGTCCCGGCGCGTGCCGGCCTGAAAGACCTTGATGCTGCCGGGGGCCGCGGCTTCCGCCGCGTCGATGCCGGTAATACCCATGCCCGTGGGGTAGCCGCCGGGGTATCCTTTGGCGGCGACGACCACGCAGATGGCGCTTTTAGGAGTATAGGCCAGGTCCACGGCATGCAGCTGTCCGGCGGCGCAGGCCCGCATGGCCTCCAGCAGGTCGCCTTGCAGGCGCATGAGCAGGGGCTGGCACTCGGGGTCGCCGAAACGCACGTTATATTCCAGAACCTTGGGGCCGTGAGCGGTCATCATCAGACCCGCGTACAGGATGCCGGAGAAAGGATGCCCCCGGCGCGCCAGGGTGCGCAGAATGGGCCTGATGGCGAGGTCGGCCATCTCGGCATAGCGTTTTTCGGGCAGGGCGGGAGCGGGGCTGTAAGCGCCCATGCCGCCGGTGTTGGGCCCTTCGTCGCCATCGAAGGCCGCCTTGTGATCCTGGGCCGAAGGCAGAGGGACAACTGTTTCGCCGTCGCAAAGGCAGAGGAACGACACTTCCTCGCCCTGCAGGACGTCTTCGATGATCACGGTTTCTCCGGCCGCGCCGAAAATTTTTTTGACCATCATGTCGTCGAGAGCGCCCAGAGCTTCGTCAACGGCTTTGGCGACAACCACGCCTTTGCCCGCAGCCAGACCGTCGGCCTTGATCACGATGGGCGCGCCGCGCTTGAGCACATAGTCCCGGGCTTCGGCCGGGTCGGTAAAAATGTCGAAATCGGCCGTGGGTACGCCGGATTCACGCATGATGGCCTTGGCGAAGGCCTTGGACCCTTCCAGTTGCGCGGCGTACTTGCCTGGTCCGAAGCAGGCTATGCCCTCGGCCTTGCAGGCGTCGACCAGACCCAGAACCAGGGGCAGTTCAGGGCCGGGAATGACGAAGTCGATCTCGTTTTCGTGGATGTAGGCCATAAGCCCCGGAATATCGTCATCGCGCAGGGCGATGTTTTGCCCCACTTCGGCGGTGCCGCCGTTGCCGGGTGCGATATGGATTTTTGTAACCTGGGGATTTTGGCTGATCTTCCAGGCAAGAGCGTGTTCGCGCCCTCCGGAACCGACGATGAGAATGCGCATACGACCTCCAAAAGCGGTTGCATGGCAATTCAGTACTATACGGCGAGCGTACTTGACAAGAAGCGCGAAAGGAGTCATTTCAGCACTATGATTATGCGCGTTTTCTCCGTTCCGGCACAGCAGTGCGGCTGGTGGCGGGCCTGGTAGCAAGGCCGCGGCGAAACGCGTCAATTGTTGGACGGCATACGCGCCAAACGCGGCAGCAGCGACGCTGGCCGCGTTTTTTGTTTTCGCGGGGCAGATCGATATTGAAGCGGATGTTGCTGATCTGAAACATAAAACGCTTCAGCGTGGAGGTTTGTGTGAGCAGGTACCGTTTCGTTCCGCAGCTTTCGCCTGAGGACATAGTCCGGTTGCAGGCCGCCGGTCTGGCCTGGACGGTGGCGCACGCCTATGCCGGCAATGAGGCCTACAGGGCTAAATTGCGGGCCGCGGGCGTGGAACCGGGCGCCGTGCGCGGCCCGGAAGACCTGCATCGCCTGCCCTGCACCACGGCCGAGGACTTGCGCGACGGCTACCCTTTGCCGTTGCTTTCCGTTCCGGAAAGGGACGTGGTGCGGGTGCACGCGTCCAGCGGCACCACCGGCAAGCGTAAAATTCTGGCGTATACGGCAAAAGACGTGGATACCTTTAACACCCAGATGGCCCGCTGTTACGAACTTGCCGGACTTTCTGTCCTTGACCGGGTTCAGATCGCCGTGGGCTACGGCATGTGGACGGCGGGAGCGGGCTTTCAGGGCGGGGCGGAAAAATTCGGCGCCATGACCGTGCCCGTGGGCGCGGGCAATCTTGAGGCGCATTTGCAGATGCTGACCGATGTGGGCGCGACCTGTCTCGGGTCCACGGCATCCATGGCCCTGCTTATGGGCGAGGAGGTGCAGCGCAACGGACTTGGGGATTCTATCCGGCTTTCCCGCGCGATTTTCGGAGCCGAGGGGCACAGCCCGAAAATGCGCGAAGCTTTTGAGCGCAATCTGGGCCTGACCCACGGCAGCTACGACATCGGCGGCATGACGGAAATGTACGGTCCGGGCACGGCCATTGAATGCCCGGCGCACGAAGGCCTGCATTACTGGGCCGATCTCTTCATTTTTGAAATCCTTGACCCGGTTACCTTGCAGCCGGTCGAACCCGGCGAAATCGGTGAACTGGTGGTCACCAGCCTGTGCAAGGAAGCGGCCCCGCTTATCCGCTACCGCACCCGCGACCTGACCCGCTTTATTTCCGGCCCCTGCCCTTGCGGCTGCGCCATGCCCCGGCACGACCACCTGTTGGGCCGTTCGGACGACATGATCGTCTTTCGGGGGGTCAACATCTATCCCGGCCAGATCGGAGCTGTATTGCAAGAGTTTCCGGAACTGGGCGCGGAATACCATATGGAACTGACCCGCCGCGAAGGCCGGGACGCCATGGAACTGCGGGTGGAACGCGCGCAGGCTGCCCGCGCGGATCAGGACGCGGCCCTGGCCGCGCGGGTGCAGCGCTCGCTGCATTCAAAGGTGCTCATCGCGGCGGACGTGCGGGTGGTGGACGCCGGAACCTTGCCGCGTTCTTTCGGCAAGTCCAAGCGGGTAACGGACAAACGTTTCGAGGGATGAAAGAAATCCGGGGGGAGCAGCCTCTTTGAAATCCCCGCCGGAGGGCATGGCCCCCCGGAACCCTTATGAACAGAGGAAAACGCTTATACCGCCGGAGGCCAAGGGGGCTTAGTTCCCTTGCGGGGCATGGGGCGGAGCCCCGTTTTTTATTTTCACCCATCTGCGGATGGCGGCATACAATGCGTCGGGGTCGATGGGCTTGGTGACGTGGTCGTTCATGCCCGCCTTCAGGCTGAGTTCTCTGTCGCCGGCCATGGCGTGCGCGGTCATGGCCAGGATGGGCAAAGCCGCGTAGCGTTCGTCCTTGCGGATTTCCCTGGCGGCGGTGAGCCCGTCCATCTCCGGCATCTGGATATCCATCAGCACAAGGTCGTAGTCGGCCGCGCGGAGCAGGTTCAGCGCCTCCCGCCCCGTGCCCGCGACGTCCACTTCAAAGCCTTTGACGCGCAAAAGTTCCAAAGCGATAAGCTGGTTGATCTCGTTGTCTTCGGCCAGCAGAATGCGCGACCCGGCAAGCGCCGCGTCCAGGGCCGCCTCGCGCGCGGTTTCTGCCCGCCGGACCGTAAGGCCGGGGTCCGGGGTCGCGCCGGACCGGGCCGGGGGCAGGTCGAATTCGGCGGTGAAACTGAAAGTGGTGCCGACCCCCAACCGGCTTTCGCACCAGATTTCGCCGCCCATGAGCTGGACCAGGCGCTTGCAGATGGCCAGGCCCAGGCCCGTGCCGCCGTATTTGCGCGTGGTTGAGGTATCGGCCTGGCTGAACGGATTGAAAAGGTTTTTGACTTGCTCTTCCGTCATGCCGATACCCGTGTCGCTGACTGAAAAACGCATCATGGCGCGCGCGCCGTGGTGCCGGACCATATCCGCGCGAACGTCTATGGCCCCTTTGTTCGTGAACTTGACGGCATTGTTCACAAGATTGAGCAGAATCTGTTTGAGCCTTGTGGGGTCGCCGATCAGCGTGTCCGGCAACGCGGGAGCGGCGACCACGCCCAGGGGCAGGTTTTTGTCCGCCACCTGAGCGGCCGTGATGTCTGAGATGCCGCGCAGCACGGAATCAAGTGAGAAGGGAATATGTTCCATCTCCAGCTTGCCGGCTTCAATCTTGGAAAAGTCGAGAATATCGTTGATGACCCGCAGCAGCAGGGTGGCTGATTGTTCGGTTTTTGACAGGTAGTCGTGCTGTCTGGATGTGAGTTCTGTCTGGAACAGCAAGCGGGTCATGCCCAGGATGGCATTCATGGGCGTGCGTATTTCATGGCTCATGTTGGCCAGAAACTCGCTTTTGGCCTGGGCGCTCTTTTCCGCCATGTCGCGGGCCTTGCGCATTTCGGCCATGGTGGCTTTCAACTCGCGCAGATCGCGGGTATACCCGGCCACAATGTAGCTGTCGCCGCGCTTGACGCGCACCAGGGTAATTTCCGCGGGAACGGGCTCGCCGTTCAGCTTTTGGTGCATCCATTCAAATTTCTGAAGACCCGTCTCAAAGGCCAGGCGGATCTTTTCCAGGGCCTTTTCCGGGGACAGCCTGCCGTCGGGCTGAAATTGGGGCGACAGTTCGGTGAAGCGTTCAAGGTATTCCTGCTTGCTGGCCAGGTCGAACAGCCGGGCCGCTTCCTGGTTGCAGTCGATGTTGTTGTAATGCTCGTCCCAGAGGTTGCAGCAGAGCGGGGTTGCGTCGAGCATGATCTGGGTGCGCTCGTCCGCTTCGCGCATCTTGGCAAGAGAGGCTTTCAGCTCGCGCAGGTCGCGGGTATACCCGGCCACGATATAGCTGTCGCCGCGTTTGACGCGCACCAGGGAGATCTCGGCCGGTATGGGTTCGCCGCTCGGTTTTTGATGCATCCATTCGAACCTCTGAAAACCCGTTTCAAAGGCCAGGCGGACTTTTTCCATGGCCTTTTCGGAGGACAGCCTGCCGTCGGGCTGGTATTCGGGCGAAAGTTCGCCAAAGCGGTCAAGATATTCCTGTTTGTCTTTGAAGTCGAAAAGCCTGGCCGCTTCCTGGTTGCAGTCGATGTTGTTGTACTTCTCGTCCCAGAAATTGCAGCAGAGCGGGGTCGCGTCAAGCATGATCTGGGTGCGTTCGTCCGCTTCGCGCATCTTGGCGAGAGAGGCTTTCAACTCGCGCAGGTCGCGGGTATACCCGGCCACGATGTAGTTGTCGCCGCGCTTGACGCGCACCAGAGTGATTTCGGCCGGGATGGGTTCGCCGTTCGGTTTCTGGTGCATCCATTCGAATTTCTGAAAGCCCGTTTCAAAAGCCAGACGGACTTTTTCCGGGGCCTTTTCGGAGGACAGCCTGCCGTCGGGCTGGTATTCGGGCGACAGTTCCCTGAAACGGTCAAGATATTCCTGTTTGTCTTTGAAGTCGAAAAGCCTGGCCGCTTCCTGGTTGCAGTCGATGTTGTTGTATTTCTCGTCCCAGAAATTGCAGCAGAGCGGGGTTGCGTCGAGCATGATCCGGGTGCGCTCGTCCGCCTCGCGCATTTTGGCGAGAGAAGCCTTCAATTCGCGCAGGTCGCGGATATAGCTGGCAACAATGGCCGTGTCGCCGCGCTGGACGCGGACCAGGGTTATTTCAGAGGGAATCGGCTCGCCGTTCAATTTCTGGTGCGTCCATTCGAATTTCAGAAAGCCCGTTTCAAAGGCCTGGCGCAGTTTTTTGCTGACATGTTCAGCGGAAAGGCTGCCGTCGGGCTGGTATTTCGGCGACAGATCCATAAAGCGGGCCAGATATTCTTCTTTGTTCGAAAAATCAAAGAGTTTGAGCGCCTCAAGGTTGCAGTCGATGCCGTTGAGATCTTCATCCCAGAGATTGCAGCAGAGCGGAGTGGCGTCAAGCATGATCCGGGTGCGCTCGTCCGCCTCGCGCATCTTGGCGAGAGAGGCCTTCAACTCGCGCAGGTCGCGGGTATACCCGGCCACGATGTAGTTGTCGCCGCGTTTGACGCGCACCAGGGTGATTTCGGCAGGGATGGGCTCGCCGTTCGGCTTCTGGTGCATCCATTCAAATTTCTGGAAACCCGTTTCAAAAGCCAGGCGGACTTTTTCCGGGGCCTTTTCGGAGGACAGCCTGCCGTCGGGCTGGAATTCGGGCGACAGTTCCCTGAAGCGGTCGAGATATTCCTGCTTGTTTTTGAGGTCAAAAAGCCTGGCCGCTTCCTGGTTGCAATCGATGTTGTTGTAATTCTCGTCCCAGAAGTTGCAGCACATGGGAGTGGCGTCAAGCATGATGCGGGTGCGTTCGTTCGTTTCGTAAATCTTTTGTTCGCCATCCTTGCGGCTGTGGATATCCTGGATGATGCCCCACAGAGCCTGCGACGCGTTGCCGTTCGGGCGAGTGTTTCCGAATACGTGAGCCCACCGCCAGCTTTGCGTTTGTCGGTTCCAGAGGCGGTGTTCCAGTTCGTGCAGCGTGCCTGTCTGCCGCGTGCCCTCTATGGTGGTTCGGGCCGCCTGGCGGTCGTCCTCGTGGCAGAAGGCGCGGAGATATTCCAGCCACGGCATGACGATGGGGTCGCCGGGCAGGCCGAGAAGGGAGCGAATGCAGGCCGGGCCCTGTATGATCAGGATTCCCGTCGTGAAATCCAGTTTCCATATCCCGATATTGCCGCCGTCAAGCAACTGGGCGATTTCACCGGGCAGTATGTTTTCGTTCGCTATATCCATGACAGGTTCCGCAAAAGGCCTGGTTCGGCAGAAAAGGCGTTGTGTAAAAACAATAGGGTTTCCATAAAGGAAATCCGAAGTGCTGTACAGGCCGGAAAAAAGGAGTGGCGGCGCTACATGCCCGTAGACGGGGTATAGGGCGCGATATCCTCAAAAGCCGTGTAGGAGGGAATATACATCAGCGGCACTGTGCCCACGGGGCCGTTGCGCTGTTTGCCGATGATGATCTCGGCCTGGTCCATGGGCGCGCGCGTGGCTCCCTGAGGCAGGTAGGCTGCGTCGCGGTAGATGAACATAATCACGTCGGCGTCCTGCTCGATGGCGCCGGATTCGCGCAGGTCGGACAGCAGCGGGCGCTTGTCCTTGCGTTCTTCCACCTTGCGGTTGAGCTGAGAGAGGGCGACGACCGGCAGATCCAGCTCTTTGGCCAGCGCTTTCAGGCTGCGGGACATTTCGGAAATTTCCAGTTCGCGCGACTCCACCCGGCGCGAGGAACGCATCAGTTGCAGATAGTCGACCACGACCATGCCGATGTTGTGCTCCGCCTTCAGCCGGCGGGTGCGGGCGCGCAGTTCGAGCGGCGAAAGCGCCGGGGTGTCGTCGATAAAAATGGGCGCGTCGGACAATACCCCGGCGGCGGTGTGCAGGCTCTGCCAGTCGCTGTCCTGAAGAAAATTTTTGCGCAGACGGGTGAGATCCACCTTGCCCCAGGCGCAGAGCATGCGCTGCATGAGCTGTTCCATGGACATTTCCAGGGAATAGATCGCCACCGGCACACGGCCGTACACGGCGGCGCGCATGGCCAGGTTCAGCACGAAGGCGGTTTGGCCCCGGGCCGGACGGGCCGCGACGATGATCAGGTCCGAACGCTGCAATCCGGCGGTCATGGCGTCAAGCTGCGTGTATTTGGTGGGCACGCCGGTGACCGCTTCGTTGCGGTCCATGCGCGCGGCCAGGTCTTCGAAAATTTTGGTGGCCAGTTCTTTGGAGCTTTTGACCGTCTTGCCGGAAGTACGGTTGGAAATGGCGAAGACGGCCTGTTCTGATTCGTCCAGCAGTTCGTTCACCGCGATGGACGGGTCAAAACAGCGGCCGATGATGTCGGAGCAGGATCCGATCAGCGCGCGGGCCAGCGATTTGTCGCGCACCATGCCCGCGAAATACTCGATGTTGGCCGTGGAGATGGCCGACTGCGCCAGTTCCGCGAGATAGGCCGCACCGCCCGCCGTTTCGAGCATGGACCGGGCCTTGAGGTGCGCGGCCGCGGTAGCCAGGTCCACCGGGGCGTTGGCGCTCGTCAGGTCCAGAAAGGCGGCGTAAATGACCTTGTGCGCGGGCAGGTAAAAATCGTCCGCGTTCAGAAACCCGATCAGGCTGTTAAGGGCGTCGGACTGGATAAGAACCCCCCCCAGCACGGCCTGTTCGGCTTCAACACTGTGGGGGGGGACGTGGCGCAATGCATCGGCGCCGGCGGCGTCGCCGCTCCGTTTGCCCCGGGAAGCGCCCCCTCTGGCGACAGAGGGGGCGGCGTCCGCGTTATTCGGCAGCGGGTTCGGGCCGGGATTCCTGCTGGACGGATTCGTCGGCATGGTGGCGTTCCTCGGGAACCACGTTGACGGTAAATTCCGCCACAACGTCAGCATGCAGCCGCGCGCGGACAGAGAATTCGCCCAGGGTTCTGATGGGCGCGTCCATGAGGATGCGGCGGCGGTCAATTTCAACGCCTTGCGCTTCAAGAGCCTCGGCGATGAGGGCGGGGGTGACCGAACCGTAAAGCTTGTCGTTTTCGCCGACACGCATGGGAATGACCAGGTTGGCCTTGCCGATGCGGCCTGCCAGATCGCCGGCGGCGGCGCGCAGGGCGTCCATTTGGGCTTGCAGCTTTCTGCGCTCAAGTTCAAAAACCTTGAGGCTGGCAGGGGTGGCCGGCATGGCCAGACCCTGGGGCAGCAGGTAGTTGCGCCCGTAGCCGGGCCTTACCTTGACCACGTCGCCCAGGCGCCCCAGGTTTTCAACGTCTGCTCTGAGAATTACTTGCATGGCGCTCTCCTACAGTACGCTTTTCTTTTTAACGTCGCTGGCGTGCGCCGCGGTGTAGATCATCAGCGCCATCTGACGGGCCCGCTTGATCTGCAGGGTCAGGCGGCGCTGGTGAAAAGCGCAGGTGCCGGTGATGCGGCGGGCGATGATCTTGCCGCGCTCCGTGATGAAGTCGCGCAGAATGTCAACGCGCTTGTAATCCAGGGGCAGGTCCTTGTCCGCGCAGAAACGGCAGAATTTGCGGCGGGGAGTGAATTTCTTCTTGAAAGCCATTATACCGCCTCCTCTGCGTTTTCGGCCGGTTCGACGGCGTCCGCCAGCCTGACGCTGGTGAATTTGAAGATGCCGTCGGCATTGCGGATGTTGCGCTCAAGCTCGGCCACCAGCGGGGCGGGGCCGGCATATTCCAGACGCACGTAGTAGCCGCGCATCTGCTTGCGCACGGGGTACGCAAGGTCGCGCATGCCCCAGTGGTCGGTGGCCAGCATGTTGCCTTTTTCGCGCTCGATGATGGCGACAAGGGAACTGATGACGGCCTCGCGTCCGTCGACAGGCAGTTCCGGCGACAGAAGCAGCAGGGTCTCAAACTTTCTCATATCCTCTCCTTATGGGCATATGGCCCTTCCGCCCGGCGGAAGAGCAAGGTGGAACCAGAGGCTATATACGGCGGAGAGGAGGCTGTCAATGTGGAAATCAGCCGTGAAACACTCTGGGATTTTTGCCCAGCAGGCAGAAGATTTCGTAAGGAATGGTGCCCCAGGCGGCGGCCAGATCGTCCGGGCTGATTGCGCCCGGACCGTCGCCGCCCAAGAGGTGCGCCGTATCGCCGACGGCGGTTTGCGGCAGGCGGCTGACATCCACAATATGCATCTGCATGCAGACCCGGCCGAGAATGGGGCAGCGGATTTTGTGCAGACAGACGAAGCCTTTGCCGGACAGGCCCCGGCTGTATCCGTCGGCGTAGCCCGCGCCGACGACAGCGACGCGCATGGCTTTCGGGGCGGCGAAAGTGCGCCCGTAGCTGACGGTTTCGCCTTTGGCCAGATCGTGTACGGAAAGCACGGGGGCGGTGACTTCCATGGTCGGGCGCAGAGGGGCGCCGAGCCGCTCAAGGCTGGTTCCCGCAAAGGGGTTGCCGCCATACAGGACGAAGCCCGGCCGCCGGACGTGAAAGGGAAAGCCGGCGGCAAGTTCTTTGTCGGCCAGGGTCGCCGGAGAGTTGGCGAAGGACGGCGTAAGATCCGGCCATGCGCCGCATAATGTCTCGAATACGGCCCGGAAGCGGGCGATTTGCCTCCGGACGCTGTCCAGAGCCTCCGGGTCGTCCGCGGCGGCCATGTGCGTGGCCAGCAGCGAAGGACGCAGCATGGGGAAAGAGCGCAGCAGATCCAGAACGGCGCCGGGGTCGCTCGCGGCGAAGCCCAGCCTTGACATGCCGGTATCGATTTTGACGGCGACGGGCAGCGGGCTTTTGCCGGCGGCCGAGCTGTGCGCGGCGGCGAGCAGTTCCAACTGGGTTTTGTCGTGAACAAAGGGAACCAGATCGTGGTGTAGCGCATCGCGCGCGTCTTTCATGTTTTGAAGGCCCAGAAGCGGCAGCAGAAGAAACGCGCGGGCGTCCGTTTTGCGGGCCATGGCGCGGCGCAGGATGACGGCTTCAGCCACCGAGCCAACCGCCAGGGCTTTGGCTCCCTGGGCCAGCAGAGTTTCGGCGACGCGCACAAGACCGTGGCCGTATGCGTCGGCCTTGATGACCGGCATTGCCGCGGGCCAGACGCGAGCGGGATCATCGTCGCCGGCGAGCGATCGAATATGCCGCCAATTGGCGCGCAGGCGGTCAAGGCGAACATGGGCCAACGTCAGACCGGCCGGGGAAAGTCTTTGCTCTTTGCGTTGAGTCATGGTACGAACTCCCGATATAGTAGAGTATTCATACGCCGTCTCTTTGTCACATTCAACCTGCAATCGGGGCTATCATGAGTTTCGCGGCCCGCCGGCTTTTTTTTCTCCAGGCCGGCTTTTTTCTGATTCTGGCCGTGCCCTGTTTTGCCGCGTCCGGAGCGCGGGCCGCCGAAAACGCGTGGGGCAGGCCGGGCGCGTTGGCCGCCCCGGCCCCGGCGGCAACCGGTGCGCCCGGCCGGATGCAGGTCGGCCCGAACGGCAAAATTCCTTCCGGCAGCGCTCTGACCATGAAGGCGGAAGACGATAAAGCCGTGACCTGGACCCTGACGGCGGACAAGGTCACTTCCCAGAACGACAGCGAAATTATGGAGGCCTTCGGCAACGTCGTGCTGCGGCGCGGCGCGGAATACCTGAAGGCCGACTATGCCCGCTATTACAGCACCACAAAATGGGTGTTTCTGAAAGGACATGTCTCCGCCCTGATGGGCAGAGACCAGATGAAGGCCGAAGAGGCCGAGTTTGACCTGCGCAGCCGGGTCGGCTGGCTGAAAAAGGGCGAAATCTTCATGGACGGCCCCCATATTTACTTTGCCGGGGACCGCATCGACAAACACTGGGGCGACGTTTACACCTTCAAGCAGGCCAAAATCACAGCCTGCGACGGCGACGTGCCCGCCTGGTCGTTGCTGGCGGATGAGGCGGTGGTGGAACTGGACGGCTACGCCCAGCTTTGGAATTCGCGCTTTCAGGTGGCGGATACCCCGGTGATGTACAGCCCCTGGATGCTCATACCGGCCAAAAAAGACCGCCAGTCGGGTTTTCTGCCCCCGGAATTCGGGCAGAGCAGCGAGCGCGGCTTCTATTACAACCAGCCCTATTTCTGGGCCATTGACCCGAGCCGGGACCTCTTGCTCAACGAATACGTCATGGAAAAGCACGGCCTGATGCAGGGCGTGCAGTATCGTTCGCGGCCTTCGGCCCAAGAGGGCACCTGGCTGCGTTTCGACTGGTTGTCGGACAGGGAACGAGTGCTGAAAGACCAGGATGATCCGATCAATTCCGATGACGGTCTGATCCGCACCAACGACCAGCGTTACTGGGTGCGGGGCATGTACGACGGGACGCTGCTGGGCGATCCCAAATGGAAGCTGCGGGCCAATATCGACTACGTTTCGGACCAGAACTTTCTGCATGAGTTTAAAAGAGGCTACTCCGGTTTCAACCAGAGCCGCGAGCAGCTTTTCGACCTGTTCCGCCGCGACATTCGTGAACGGGATCAGACCCGCGAAAGCGGTCTTCTGCTCTTTCGCGACTGGCAGCGCGTGTCGGTGGCTCTGGGCGCAGCCTATACCCAGGACCAGAGTCTGGGGCACGGCAACAAGGGCCTGACTTCCGACCCCACCGTACAGCAGTTGCCCGCGGCCAGCGCCTTTTTGCACAAAGGGGCGCTGATCGAAGGTCTGCCCCTGGAAATCGCCGCGGCTACGGAAGCGGGGTACATGTACCGGCGCAACGGCACGCGCGGCGCCCGCTACTCCCTCACTCCCCAGCTGTCCTTGCCGGTCAACGGCCGCTACGGCTCGGTGATCGCCACGGCCGGGGTCCGCCAGGCGCTCTACGCCACGGACAAGGTGGACAAGGAAAACAACGCCGCGCCCCTGCAAAACGGTGATTCGCAGACGGTTCCGCAGTTCAGCGTCATGGGCTCCACGGAATTCGCGCGGGTTTTTCCCGTCAGCTCCGCGCCATTGACCGCGTCCAACGGCACCATCGGAAAAAGCCGCTGGACCGCCCTGCGCCATTCGGTGCAGCCCAGGGTGGGCTATGCGAACATCCCCCTGGTCGACCAGAACGACAACCCCAAATATGACGGCGAAGATCGCATCCGCGCCGTCAACGAACTGACTTATTCGGTAACCAATCTCATCACCCGCAAGCGGGAAAAGGTGGTTGCGCAAAAAGCTTCCAAGCAGGGAGAAGCCCCGGTTCCGACCGTGGCCACCGACTATCTGGATCTGCTGCGCCTTACCGTGGAACAAGGGTACGATCTGCGCGAGGCCACCCGCGACGACGAACGCGACCGCTATCAGCGCCGCCCCTTCTCCGATATAAGGGCCGAGGTGCAGGTCGGCCTGGACGAATACATTTCGCTGCTGTCGCGCACCTATTGGTCGCCGTACATGAACCGCATCACCCGCCACGATCACGGAGTTTGTCTCAACTACCCGACCTGGGGCAACTTTTATACCGGGCTCGGATTTCGCAAGGCCCTGGATGAATATACCCGGCAGCGGGACAAGGACATAAAGACCTTGGACCTGAAAGCCTCTCTTAATTTTTTTGGTCCCCTGTCCCTGCGCCTGGGCTACAGCCGCGATTTCGAGAACAACGACGATGTGGAACGCTCGCTGGACCTTATTTACACCCATCAGTGTTTTCAACTTATCGGCAGGATGAGTTCGGACGCCGGAGATCGAAACTACCAGTTTCTGGTGGTGTTTAACGGCCTGGGCGGGTAAGCCGCAGCGCATTGCCATTGTCGGCAAAAGGACCCCGCGCATAGCGCGGGGTCCTTTTGCGTACTGTGTCAGGGGGCTCTGTTCTCTGCAGGGTGCGGAGCGGAGTCACGCATTTTTGCGTCAAACCACGATCTTGGTCACAATGAACACCGCGATGATGCCCACCACCCCCTGAATGAAGGTTGCCACAGAGTGGGAACGGTACGCCGTTTCGACCTTGAGGCCGGAAAACTGCGTCACCACCCAGAAGTAGGAGTCGTTGGCGTGGGAAACGACCATGGACCCGCAGCCCACGGCCGCCGTGGCCATGACCGCGCCCATGGGCGTGCCCAGTCCCAGACTTTCCAGCAGGGGATAGACGATGGTGGATGTGGTTATCAGGGACACCGTGGAGGAACCCTGGGCGGTTTTCAGGGCGGCAGAGATGATGAAGGGCAGGAAGATGCCCATGTTGTACACCTTGAGCATGTCGCCGAGCTGTTTGCCGATGTTGGTCTTGGCGATGATCATGCCCAGCGCGCCGCCGGCGGCGGTGATCAGGATGATGGTGCCGGCGTTCTTGATGGCGTCGCCCACCCAGTCGTTAAGCACTTCGCCGGTCAATTTGGGGATCAGGAAGAAGCAGAGTATGAAGCCCAGCGAAAGCGCTATGACGGGGTGCCCCAGAAAGCGCAGGGCCACGTAAATGAAGCTGCTTGTGCCCAGGGCGGCCTTGATGGCGGGAAAGTCCGCCAGGGAACTGAAGCCGATGAGAATGATGGGCAGGAAAATGGGGGCAAAGGACATGAAAGGGGTGGGCAGCTTGCCCTGTTTGGCAATGATGGTTTGCAGGTCGTCGGTCGCGTCATCCAGTTCGAAGGGCAGATTTTTGCACGCCCAGGTGGCCCAGAAATACCCGGCAGCCGCGGAAGGGGCGGCAATAATCAGGCCTATCAGAATGACCATGCCGAGATCCGCGTGAAGGTTGGCCGCGGCGGCGATGGGGCCGGGCGTCGGAGGCACCAGGGTGTGGGTCGCATACAGGCCCGTGGACAGGGCGACGGCCATGGTCACCATGGAAACTTTCGCCCGCCGGGACAGAGACTTGTTCAGAGCGGAAAGAATGACGAAGCCCGAGTCGCAGAACACCGGAATGGACACGATGTACCCGATGATGCTCATGGCCAGGGCCGGACGTTTTTCGCCCACCACATTCAGGATGGACCCGGCCATGGTGTAGGCGGCGCCGCTTTTCTCCAGAAAGACGCCGATGGCCGTGCCCAGAGCGATGATGATGCCGATGGACGCGCAGGTGTTGCCGAACCCGGTGGTGATGTTGCTGACCACCTCAAGGGCAGGCATGTTGGCCGCAAGCCCCATAAACAGGGCAACGACCAGCAGGCTGAGGAAAGGGTGCACCTTGAATCTGGAAATGAGTAGAACAATGGCCGCGATGGAGACAATCAGAATGATGAGAAGCATATTGCCCTGGACCATAAGTATCCTGCCTTTTTTTCCGTTGATCCCGCAGAAAAGGACCGTTGACGCCTGAAGAGTGCCGCGCCTCCTTTGGTTTCGGGGCAGTATACAACAAGCCGGAACTCGGGCAAGCGGGCAGTGGGACCGGCACGATTTGGGAAAACGTTTTATATTTATGGTTAAATGAAAAAATAAAAAGGAGTGCCGGTACGCGCCGGAACGGCGCAGCGCATTGATGATCCGGGGCGGCTTATCGCGCAGCCGGCCGGCAGAAAAGAAAGACGGCCGCGCGGCCGGCAAGGCGCAGCGCGGCGGAAGTGGAACGAAAAAAATGCAAGGGCAGGGGACGGCGCCTCAAAAGGCGGGTCAGCCGGTCGTATCCTTGGTGGGCGTATCGCGTGAAGGATCCATACTGACCTTTCCTTGCAGCATGGCGCCTTCTTCCATAATCAGCGATTTGGTCGCCAGATCGCCGGTGAGGTACGCGGTTTTATGCATGATGGTCTTGCCGGAAACCGTAATGTCGCCGCTGATGCTTCCGCTCAGAATGAGCTGGCTGACGGACACGTTGCCTTCCACCTTGGCGTCCTGCCCGAGGATCAGAGTGCCCTCGGACCGTATTTCTCCGGTGAATTGCCCGTCGATACGCACGGCGCCCAGGAAATTCAACTGTCCCTGGTATACCGTGCCCGCTCCGAGAAAGGCGTTGAATTCATCTTTCCCCATGGCTCACTCCTTCTATGCGGGCATGCGTTCAACCGAGCCTGCAAGGATGCCGTAATTTCGCGCCGGAATCAAGTCCGGTTGTCATCGTTATGTGGATTTGAATACAAAGCGCCGCATGGACACGTTGAGAACCATCCCCAGCAGAAAGAAATTGACCAGGGTGGCGGAGCCGCCGTAGCTGATGAAAGGCAGGGGGATGCCCACCACCGGCATCAGGCCCATGGTCATGCCCATGTTGATCAGAATCTGCCAGAAAAAGTAGAAAAAAACGCCGGCGGCCACCATGCTGCCGAAGCGGTCTTTGGCGTCGCGGGCCGTGTTCAGTATGCTCAGAAGAAAAAGGCAGAAAATCGTCAGCAGCAGCACGCAGCCCACAAAACCGTGCTCTTCGCCGAACACGGCGAAGGCGAAGTCCGTGTGCTTTTCCGGCAGAAAGCGCAGCTGGTTCTGGGTGCCTTCCAGAAAACCCTTGCCCCACATTTGTCCGGAGCCGATGGCTATATGGGACTGGTTGATGTGATAGCCCGTGTGCAGAGGGTCGTTGGAAGGATCCCAGAAAGTCAGCAGTCGCTGTTTTTGGTAAGGTTTCAGAAAAAACCAGCCGATGGGCAGCAACGCCGGAATGACGACGCAGCAGACTTTAAGCACATAACCCTTGACGCCCCGGTACAGAATCATGCCGCCGAGCAGCAGAAGCAACAGCAGGCAGGTGCCGAGATCCGGCTGGCGAAAGATGAGGCCCGCGGGCACGAGGCCCATGAGCAGGACCAGAAAAAGCTGCCTCCAGCCCAACGGCTCGCGGGCGAGGGAAAGCATTTTCGCGGCCATAAGCAGTACGCTGATTTTGGCCATCTCGCTGGGCTGAAAGGTCTGCCCGCCGATATGCAGCCAGCGGGCCGCGCCCTTGGTGGATTTGCCCATAATCAGAACCAGAACCAGCAATACGACGCTGGCGCTGAACAAAAGCGGGGCCAGGCTTTTGAGATGGCGGTAGTCAAAGGCCATGACAGTCGCCATGATGAAAATACCGAGCCCGCCCCAGACCATCTGCTTCTGATAGTACGAAGAAACCTCGACGCCCTCGCCCAGGCGGATTCCGCTGGCGGAGTACAGATTGGCCAGGCCGATGCAGAAAAGCAGGGCCAGAAAGCCGATCAGGCTCCAGTTGGCGTGGGTGATGAGGCGGCGGTCCATGGGGCTCATAGGCGGGCGCTCACGGGGTTGCTCCGGCCTTTGCCGCCGGCAGGGGGCCGAAGAGGCTTTCGTACATCTTTCTGGCCACGGGACCGGCAGCCGAACTGCCGCCGCCGCCGTGTTCCAGCATGACCACAACCACGTAGGTCTTGTCGTCTTTCATGCCCCAGGTGGCCATCCAGGCATGGTCGCGGTGCTCGTAGCTCATCTGGTGCTTTTTCAGACGCACGTCGCCGATTTTCACCACCTGGGCCGTGCCGGTCTTGCCGCCCATGATCGCATCGCTGCGCTTGATCACCCGCGCGGTGCCGTCGTCAACGGTCTGGCGCATGGCGTCCAGAATGAACCTGCGCCCTTCCGCCTTGATGGGCAGATCGCCTTTCTTTTCCGGCGGGGCCGTGGCCGACAGGTTGGGCTTGAGCATTCGGCCGTCATTGAGCAGGGCGGAAACAAAGGCGGCCAGTTGGATGGGGGTGACCAGGGTCGAGCCCTGGCCGATGGACACGTTGAGGGTTTCCCCTTTCTGCCAGGCTTCCCCGCGGCCGCGCCGCCAGGCCCTGTCCGGCACCAGCCCTTTCTGCTCGTGGGGCAAACTGATGCCCGTCACGTCGCCGAATCCGCATTTTTTGGCAAAAGCGGCCAGCTTGTCGATGCCGATTTTTTCGCCCATCTGATAGTAATACACGTCGCACGATTGCACCAGTGACTGCGCCATGTCAACCCGGCCGTGCCCTCCGGCCTTCCAGCAGCGAAAAGTGTGAGAACCGAGTTGCACGGAGCCGGAACAGAGGACGCTTTCTTTGGGGCTGATGCCTTCGGAAAGGACCAACCCGGCCATCATCAGCTTCCAGACGGAACCGGGGGGGTATACGCTCTGGATGCTGCGGTTCATAAGAGGGTGGCGGGGGTCTGTGCGCAAGGCTTCCCATTCCTTGTGCGACAGGCGTGCGGCAAAGGCGTTGTTGTCAAAGGCCGGTTTGGTGAGCAGCGCGACGAGCCTGCCCGTCGCGGGTTCCATGATTACAATGCTGCCCGCCTCGTCGCCCAGGGCGTCGGCGGCGGCTTGCTGCATGTTGAGATCGAGCGAAAGGGTGATGTTCTCGCCGCCGGCCGGAAGCTTTTTGACGTCGCGGGCCAGTCGGCGGCCCTTGGCGTCCACTTCGATTTCCTGCAAACCCTTTTTGCCGCGCAGTTGTTTTTCAAGGCCCAACTCCAATCCCTGTTTGCCCACGATGTCGCCCAGGGCCAGCTCTTTGTCCGCATCCAGTTCCTTTTCGCCCGCTTCGGCCACGTAGCCGAGAATATGCGAGAATAAAGGCCCCTGCGCGTAGTGGCGGCGCTGGCGAATGACTATGGACAGACCCGGCCACTGGGGCAGTTTCATTTCGATCTGTACCAGAGTGTCGAAGGGGATGTCCGAAATAAGAATTTGCGGTTCAAAGGGCAGAACCTTGCTTCTGTCCTGCTGGTACTTGGCGGTCAAGGTTTCCGGGGGCACGCTTGTCCACTGGCTGATCTGGGCGAGGGACGCCGGTATGTCCGGGCAGTCCTCGCGGGTGATGGCGATGCAGTACGCCGGGCGATTCTCGGCCAGAAGCCTGCCCTGGCGGTCCAGGATCAGGCCCCGGTTGGAGTAGATGCGTTCCAGGTGCAGCCGGTTTTCCTGAGCCTGGCGGGCATAGTCCTCGCCCCGCAGCACCTGCAGATACCAGAAGCGCAGTATGAAAAAGAGAAAAAGAAAGGCGACGCAGGCGTAGAGCAGAAAAAGCCCGATGCGCGGGGGCTGATATCCGTCCGGTTCAAATTCCGTCGACATGGCGCAGGAACCTTTTCCGGATGAGGTGGGCGGGCCCCCAGACCACGGGGATGAGAGCTGCCTGGGCCAAAGCCTGTTCCACAAGGCGGAAGATCGGCACGGGCAGATTCTGCAGGGCCCCGAAGGTGAAGAGAATGGCCGCGTGCGTCACTCCCAGGCAAACGGCGAGCAGAATTACAAAAAAAAGGCCGCCCGTGGCGAAAAAAAATTCGCCGATGCGAAAGGAAGCCAGCAGACAGCCGTACCACAACAAAGTTCCGCCGAAAGCCAGATTGCCCGTGCCTTCCTGAATCAGCAGACAAAGGATCAGAAGCCAGGCGAGCTGTTGAGGGCGTTTTTCCTGACAGGCGATGACCAGGCCGGGGATCAGGGCGTCCAGGCCCGGCAGGCGCAGTTGCAGCCAGAAAGCGGCAAGCAGATAGATCGCCCACCAGAACGCGTTGCGCCAGGCGAAGGGAAAGGTCTGGGCCATGGGTCAGCGGCTCCCCGGCCGTCTGGGAAGCGTCTGGAGCCGGCTTTGTCCCGAATCCGGACTCGGATTTTGCCCCGGACCGGGAGCCGTGGCGTTGCCTTTGCCCTTGCCGCCCCCCGGGCGCAGAGAAGCGTCCGCCGCTTCAACCATGCCCGGCCGTCCGGCTTTTTTGCCGGAGAAGGATGCGGGCGGAAGAAGCAAAAGCGCTTCCTCCACGGTGTCCAGTTGCACAAGAGGAGCAGCCTGCACCTGCTGGAACAGGGATTCGTTGCCCGGCTCCGCGTGGATGACGCGGGCCACGGGAATGCCTTTGGGAAAGTCGCCGTCAAGGCCCGAGGTAACCAGCATCTCTCCGGTTTCCACCGGCATGCTGGGGGCCATGTAGCGCACCTCAAGGTTGGCGCGCGGGCCGCCTCCGGACAGAACGCCGGGAACCCGGTTCTTCTGGCTGATGACGGCGACACGAAAGGCCCGGTCGGTCAGAAGCAATACGGTCGCGCTGTGCGGGGACGCGCGAAAGACTTTGCCCGCCAGGCCCTGATGCGTGACGAACGGAGTGCCGGGGGCCGCGCCGGTGGCGAAGCCGCGGTTGATCATGACCGATTCCAGGGCGGCGGCGGGGCCGAAACGGCCGGCCATCACGCGTGTGCCCAGGCATTGCCACTGGTCCGGAGGGGTGAAGCCGACCAGAGCGCGCAGGCGGAAAAGTTCGGCCTGGTCTTCGCGCGCGACGGCCAGATACTGTTCGGCCTTGCGCATTTCATCGCGCAGACGGGAGTTTTCTTCGGCTACGCCCACAAGGGCGAAATAGCGTTGCCAGTATCCGGATATCTCGTCTTTGATCCAGATGCCGGGGCGCAGCAGGTATCCTGTGACTTCCAGCCCGCTGTGTTCCGCCAGGGCGTCAAGGTAGCCTGTGCGCGCGTTCCAGGTGTACAGGGCAAGAAACGCAAAGAGGGCGAAAATCATCGCCCAGACGATGCGGCGAATCCTGAAGGCGTTAATCTATGCAGACCTCCTTCAGGATATGGATGTTGTCCAGAGCCTTGCCCGTGCCGATGACCACGGTGGACAGAGGGTCTTCCACCACGGTGATGGGCAGCGATGTTTCTTCGCGCAGAAGTTGGTCCAGTCCTTTGAGCAGCGCGCCGCCGCCGGTCAGCACGATGCCGCGGTCCACGATGTCGGCGGCCAGTTCGGGCGGGGTTTGTTCCAGCGCGATGCGCACGGCCTGGACGATGCTGTCCACCTGTTCGGAAATGGCTTTGCGCACTTCTTCGGAGGTGATGATTATATTCTGCGGAATGCCGGTGACAAGGTCACGGCCTTTGACTTCCATTTCCTGTTCAGGGTCCATGGGATAGGCGGAGGCGATGCGGATCTTGATGTCCTCGGCCGAGGACTCGCCGATCAGCATATTATACTTGCGTTTGACGTGGGTCATGATGGCTTCGTCCATCTTGTCGCCGCCCACGCGCACGGATTTGGAATACACGATGCCCGACAGGGAGATGACGGCCACTTCCGTGGTGCCGCCGCCGATGTCCACCACCATGTTCGAGGTGGGTTCCTGAATGGGCAGATTGGCGCCGATGGCGGCGGCCATGGGTTCTTCGATCAGGTAGACCTCGCGCGCGCCGGCGCTTTGCGCCGATTCCTTGACCGCGCGTTTTTCCACCTGAGTGATGCCGGTGGGTACGCAGATCATGATGCGCGGGCGCACCAGTCGGCGGGAATTGTGCACTTTGGAAATAAAGTGGCGCAGCATGGCTTCGGCCACTTCAAAGTCCGCGATGACCCCGTCTTTCATCGGCCGGATAGCTTGAATGTTGCCGGGGGTTCTGCCCAGCATGCGTTTGGCGTCCTGGCCCACGGCCAGCACCACGTTGGCCCCGCGCGCGTCCTTTTTGACGGCCACGACGGAAGGTTCGCGCAACACGATGCCCTGACCCTTCACATACACGCAGGTGTTGGCGGTGCCGAGGTCAATGGCGAGATCGCTGGAAAATACGCCGAGAACGGAATCCATTATCTTGGCCATGATTTTGCCTTGTTGCTTAGATTGAGGAAACGGGCGCGCCCGTTTTTCGATTACACCGTTCCTTAGCCTATTCGCCGAGGTTTTCCAATGGCAAAAATACATATAACCAGAAAGGGCGAAAGGAGGTCCTCTCGCCCTTTCCAGGAGCCGGACACCCGGCACAACCGTTACCGTTGCTTCCTTTCGGACCTGGCGGGGTTGGCGGCGTAACCGCCGCCCGGCTCACAGGCAACCTAGCCTTACCCAAACCTCCTGTCAAGCCGGGTGGAGATTACGGCGAACAGAACCGCCGCCTGAGGATGTTCAAACTGAGTCGTCATCGCGGTTCGAGCAGGATTTGCATTCCCCGAAAGGCTGGGGTATTATTTCCAGTTAGAACGACAATCCGAGGATACGCCATGAGTTACCAAATTACTTCCGAAATACGAGCCGTCTTCGACGCGCTTCTGGCCGACGCCGGGGTGCAAAAAGCCCTGGCCTTCATTGACGCCGACCATGAAAACAAGGTGGCGGAACTGAAAGAAATGGTTCTGCTGCATGGCGCGCCCTTTGCGGAAAAGGAACTGCGCTCGCCCATGCTCAAGGCGAAACTTGAAGCGTACGGCGCCACGGACTGCTTTATCGACAGTCACGACAACGCCTTCGGTTTTGTGCGCGGCGCGAAAGGCGCGGCCGCCCCGGACGCCGCCGGGCCGCTGGTGGTCGTTGAAGCCCACCTGGACACCGTGTTCGCCAAAAGCACTCCGCTGGCGGTCACGGAAAAAGGCGGGCGCCTCTATTGCCCCGGCATCGGCGACGACACCGCCGGCCTGGCTACCGTGCTCGCCGTGCTGCGGGCGCTGCGCCACGCGGACCTCACCCCCGTGCATTCCCTGCTGGCCGGCGGCACTTCCGGCGAAGAGGGCGAGGGCGACATTCGAGGCATCAAGGGCTTGCTTGACGATCATCCCTTTGCTGCCGCCGTGGTCAGCGTGGAACCCGGTCCGGCCGGGCAGATTGTCTACGGGGCCGTCGGTTCCAGGCGCTACGAATTTGTGTTCAAGGGCCCCGGCGGGCACAGTTGGTCGGCTTACGGCCTGCCCAGCCCCATCCATGCCATGGGCCGGGCCATCGCCAAAATGGCGGACACGGTCACCCGCGAAACGCCCAAAACGACCTATACCGTGGGCGTCGTCTCCGGGGGCACCTCGGTGAACTCCATCGCCCTTGAAGCCCGCTGCAAGCTGGATATGCGATCGGTTTCCCCTGACTCCCTGGCCGAGCTCGAAACGCGCCTGCTGGGTCTGGCCCGCGAAGCGACGAATGAAGAAAACGCCTTCCGGCAGGCCAGCGGCGCCCTGATTACGTTGGATGTCCTGCCCATCGGCGACCGGCCGGCCGGAGAGCAGCCCCGGGACGCTGCCATTGTTCAGGCCGCCTGGGCTTCGATCATGGCCGCGGGGGCGGAACCTGTTTTTTTGCCGCACTCGAGCACCAACGCCAACGCTCCCATCAATCGGAACATTCCCGCCGTCGTCGTGCGCACGGGCGGCGACACCGGCGGTACGCATACGCTGGAAGAGTGGTTCGACCCCGCGGGCAGTCAGGCCGGCGTGAAGAATACCCTCTTGCTGACGCTGGCGCTGGCCGGCCTGCAAGGCGTAACAGAACCATTGTTATAGAAATATTGAAATAATCAGGAACGCTGAATGATAGGCATTTCAAAACTCTACTGCGGGCAGGTCGAACCGTCGGACACCCTGCGTTACGGCCGCCATTCCGGGCGGCTGCCTTCGCACCTGTTGCAGTTTTCCGAAGACAAGAAGCCGGTGGTGGTCTGGAATATGACCCGCCGCTGCAACCTGAAGTGCGTCCACTGCTATGCCCATGCCGAAGGCGAAGCGGGCAGCGATGCGATCAGCACTGCGCAGGGCAAGGCCATCATTGACGATCTGGCGGCTTTCGGCGCGCCGGTGATGCTGTTTTCCGGCGGCGAACCCCTGGTGCGCCGGGACCTGACGGAATTGGCCAGCCACGCCACGGGCAGGGGCATGCGCGCGGTCATTTCCACCAACGGAACCCTGATAAGCAAAGAAAAGGCCCGGGAACTGAAAGCCGTCGGGCTGTCCTACGTCGGCATATCCCTGGACGGCGGCGAAGAGGTGCATGACCGCTTCCGGGCGGTGCCGGGTTCGTTCAAAAAAGCCCTGCAAGGCATTGAAAACTGTCAGGCCGAAGGGCTGAAAGTGGGGCTGCGTTTCACCATCAATCGCCGCAATGCCGATCAGGTGCCCCTGCTGTTTGATCTGGTGCGCGACCTGCAAGTGCCGCGCATCTGTTTTTACCATCTGGTTTATTCCGGCCGGGGCTCGGAACTGATCCGCGAAGATCTGGACCATCAGGAAACCCGCGCTGTGGTCGACCTTATACTGGATCGCACCCGCGCGCTTTTTGACGCGGGGCATCCCAAAGAGGTGCTGACCGTGGACAACCATGCGGACGGGCCCTATATCTGGCTGCGCCTGCTGCGGGAAGATCCGGAACGCGCGGCCCGGGTGTTCGAATTGCTGGGTTTCAACGAGGGCAACAGCTCCGGCCGGGGCATTGGCTGTATTTCCTGGGACGGGGCCGTCCACGCCGACCAGTTCTGGCGCAACCACAGTTTCGGCAATGTGCTAGAGCGTCCCTTTTCGGAAATCTGGGTCGATCCGGCCATTGAAATTTTGACCAAGATGAAAAATAAGCAGGTCCACGTCAAAGGCCGTTGCGCCAAATGCCGCTTTTTGTCCGTCTGCGGCGGCAATTTTCGGGCGCGGGCCGAAGCGGTGCACGGCGACATCTGGGCCGAAGACCCGGCCTGCTATCTGACGGATGAAGAGATTGGAATAAAATAGAATAAATAATTGGGGCTCCGCCCCAAACCCCGCCAGGAGGCACTGCCCCCTTGACCCGTAATGGGGTTTTGTTTTTCCGCAATGCGGAAAAACAGAACCCATATGCAGGGTCAAGGGGGCTCAGACCCCTTGCGGGGGAGTCTGAGGGGGCAGCGCCCCCTCAGGGAGGCTCTATGTATAGAGGAAGAAGGCTGCGCCGCACAGGCACCTTGCGCGAGATGGTCCGCGAGACATTTTTACGACCCAAAGACCTGATCATGCCCTATTTTGTGGCGGACACCCCGGAAAAAGATTTTGCCAAACCCATCAGTTCCATGCCGGGGCAGTTCCAGTATTCGTTGGACGTTCTGGAAGAGGCGCTGACCAGGGCTGTTGACGCGGGCTTGCGCAGCTGCCTGCTTTTCGGCATCCCCAAAGCCAAGAATGAATTGGGCTCTGAAGCCTGGGCCGACGATGGCATCGTGCAGCGCGCGACGCAACGTCTGAAGGAACGTTTTCCTCAACTGGTGGTGATCACGGACGTCTGCCTGTGCGAATACACCTCGCACGGGCACTGCGGCGTTCTGAACCCGGCCGGAGAAGTGCGCAATGACGACACGGTGGAAGCGCTCAGCCGGGTGGCCCTGTCGCACGCCAGGGCCGGCGCCGACATCGTGGCCCCCTCGGACATGATGGACGGCCGGGTGGCTGCCATGCGCGAAATTCTCGACCGCGAGGGCTTCGCCCATGTGCCGATCCTTTCATATGCTTCAAAATATGCGTCCGCCTTTTACGGACCTTTTCGCGAAGCCGCGGAATCCGCTCCGAAATTCGGCAACCGCAAAACCTATCAGATGGACTCGGCCAACGGCCGCGAGGCCCTGCGCGAAGCCGGCGCCGATATCGCCGAGGGCGCGGACATGCTGATAGTGAAACCGGCCGGCCCGTATCTGGACATTTTGTACAGGGTACGCCAGATGTGCGACCTGCCGGTGGCCGCGTACCAGGTCAGCGGAGAATACAGCATGATCAAGGCCGCCGGCGCTCAGGGCTGGGTCGACGAGACCGCCGTTATGCTCGAATCGCTGCTGGGCATGAAACGGGCCGGCGCGGATCTGATCATTACCTATTTTGCGGCGGAGTTGCTCGAAAAGGGGCTGATAAAGTGACAAAATTGTCTTTTTGCCTTCCGCCTTCGTTACGCTCGCCCCGTGCGAAGGTCATGTATGTTTGTATACACTCCCTCCGCCCGGCGCTCGCGTGCCTCGGCGGAAGGCAAAAATTTTAATTTTGGCTGAGAGGGGTTCGTTTCATGCGTCCATTGGCAGACGGCACACCCGCCTTGCGCCTGGTGGCCTGGGAAGTGACCAGGTCCTGCAACCTCGCCTGCAGGCACTGCCGGGCGGAAGCGCACAGCGAGCCCTATCCGGGCGAATGCGATACGGATGCGGCAAAGGCGCTTATCGATACCTTTCCCCAGCTCGGCAGCCCCATCATTATTTTCACAGGCGGCGAACCTTTGTTGCGGCCGGACATTTTCGAACTGGCGCGCTATGCCCGCGACAAGGGGTTGCGGGCGGTCATGGCTCCCAACGGCACCCTGATTACGCCGGAAAACGCCGGGGAAATAAAAGCCGCGGGCATTCAGCGCTGCTCCATCTCCATTGACGGGGCGAGCGCCGCCTACCATGACGCCTTCCGGGGCGAACCCGGCGCCTTTGACGCGGCGTTGCGGGGCATCGCGCGCCTGCGCGAGGCCGGGGTGCCTTTTCAGATCAACACCACGGTCACCAAGGACAACCTTGCCCGCTTCAGGGAGATTTTTTCGCTGGCCGAACGCCTGGGCGCGGCGGCCTGGCATATTTTTCTGCTGGTGCCCATGGGCAGGGCCGAAAGTTTGCAGGATCAGGTCATATCCAGCCGGGAATATGAAGAAACCCTGAACTGGTTCTATGATTTTCGCAAAACCACGGCCATGCACCTGAAAGCAACCTGCGCCCCGCACTATTACCGCATCATGCGCCAGCGGGCCGCCGCCGAGGGCCTGGCCGTGA
The DNA here is from genome assembly GCA_031548325.1 of Desulfovibrionaceae bacterium. Taxonomy (GTDB): domain Bacteria; phylum Desulfobacterota; class Desulfovibrionia; order Desulfovibrionales; family Desulfovibrionaceae; genus FLUQ01. The sequence continues at coordinate 5,284 of JAVBRE010000111.1, read as the reverse complement.
CCCCGGACGTCTTCGGCATGGACGCGCTTACGCGGGGATGCCTGGGCGGCACGGGCTTCTGTTTTATCAGCCATGTGGGGCAGGTGCAGCCCTGCGGCTATCTGGAACTGGATTGCGGCAATGTGTTCCAAACGCCTTTTCCGGAAATCTGGCGCAGCGCGAAGCCCTTTTTGCAGTTCAGGGACCGGGCGGCCTACGAGGGCAAATGCGGACCTTGCGAGTTTCACAAGGTCTGCGGCGGTTGCCGGGCCAGAGCATATAGCCTGACCGGCAATCATATGGCGGAAGAGCCCCTCTGCGGCTACACTCCCGGGCGGCCCGGAGCCGACCTCGGGCAAACGGGCATGCCGGGACGCGGCATGTGCAAAGGGATGTGATGACGAACAGGACTGTGGCGGATACGGCGGCCGACGGCGCGAGCGTCGACCCTTCCCCGGACGGACTGCTGGATGGGGGGGACCGTAAGATTCTCGGTCTGATCCAGTCGGGTTTTCCTCTGGAAAGTCGTCCCTATGCAGCCATCGGCAAGGCTGTGGGCCTGCCGGAGGAAGAATGTCTGGAACGGGTGCGGGCCATGCGGCAACGGGGCGTCATCCGCCGCATCGGGGCCAATTTTCAGTCGAAAAAACTGGGTTTTTACAGTACGCTGTGCGCGGCCAAGGCGCCGCCGGACAAGCTGGACGAATTCATCCGCCTGGTCAACGCGCAACCGGGCGTGACCCACAACTACCTGCGTGACCATGCCTACAACGTGTGGTTCACCTGCATCGGCCCCTCGCGGGAAGCCGTGGCCGCCGTGCTGGCGGAAATCACGGCGGCCACGGGAATTTCCGTTCTGAATCTGCCCGCCAAACGGATGTATAAAATCAAGGTTGATTTTCAACTGGACGAATGAACGTGTAATCTCCGGGCGGGTAAAACTTGTATTGCTATTCGAACCTGTTTATCGTTATGACGAATGCGGGCAACGTACAAATCGATATCAAGCGTTCAGCGATATTTTGTTTTTGAAGCCGTCTTCACGCCGCAACAGTGCGCTTGCCGGCGGGCATGAATGGAGCGGAAAAGCAGCATGATCTGGCGCGGTATCTTCAGCCCAGGCGGCAAGTATTTCGTTTTGCTGGCCTGTTTTTTTGCCTTCGCTCTGTTTACGCTAATGGGCGTTTTTTCGTATCGTCAGGCCTACGAGCAGCGCCGCTCGCTGTCCTGGGAAATGAACTCCCGTTTGAGTTCGCAGGTGGCTACGGCTCTCGGCCTCTGGCTGGACGGTCAGGCGCGCTTCGCGGCGTCGCTGGCCGCGACGCCGCTTGTTCACCAATACTGCTCGGATCCGGAAAATATGGAACTGCGCGGCCGGGTGGAGCGCTTTCTGCAGGCGGTCCACGCTCGCCAGCCGGAATTCACGCTGATCAACATTATGGTCTTTTTCAAGGACCCCGCCCGTTCCATCCGGATTCAGGACAAAGACGCGACCAAAACCGTGCGCAACGCTTGTTCCCTGGTGGATTCCATAGACGGCAGAAGCGTGGGGGTGGGTGGTTTCGGGTTCAGTTACATCAAGGCCGTGGCCGAAGGGTCCCCGGGCTTTATCAGCGAAGCCAAGCCCAACGCGGTGCCCGGCCTGCCGCCCCTGTTCATGGTCGCAGTGCCGGTCAGAAACAGCAAGGGAGAGCTGCTGGCGGCTTTCGGGTTCGGCGTGAAGCTGGACTATTTTAACGAACATTTCATCGCCAATTTTTCCCTGGGCCGGACGGCCAGCCTTGAAATTCTGGACTCGCGCGGCCTGCTTGTGGCGCATCGGGATGCGGGCAAAATCCTCAATCCCGACGTTCGGGCTGAAACGTCCCCTCTGCTGGCCCGCCTCAGCAAAACCAGAGAAGTCGCGTTTCGCGCGAATACAGGGGGCGAAAGCTGGGATTTCGCGGTCGCGCCCGCCACTGCGGGGACCGAGATGGCCGACCGGTGGTGGGTTCTGTTCCGCAGATCCAGCGGCGAGTTGGATACGGAACTGGAAAAGAGCCGCAACTGGCTGATTCTCTTCTGTCTTGCCGGCTCTGCGCTGATGTCGCTGTGGGCCTGGCGCACGAATGCCGCCATGGCCCGCGAGGCCGCGGCGCAAGTGGAACTGCATGAAGCCATGCGCAAGCGGGCTTATGTAGACAACGCTCCTTACGGAATAGTGCTGATCGATGCCGCCGGTCGCATCAACGACGTCAACGCCGCCGCCTGCGATATTTTCGGGTACACGGCCGGCGAGATGATCAAACTTGACCTTGGCGACCTTTTGCCGTCCGTTTCCGGCGCAATCCGGCCGTGCGAAGCGGCGCAGGGGGAAAGGCCCGCCTTGAACAAGGCCGGAAAAAAGCTGGTTTTGCTGTGCGAACGCGCAAGTCTGGCTGAAAACCAAACCCTGATCTTCATGCGTGACGAAACGGCGCTTGCCGAGCACAGGCAGGCGGCCGCCGACCTTTCGCGCAATCTGGCCGCATCTTTGACGGAATCGGAAGCCTTGCGCGAAGAGGCGCAGTTCCAGGCGACGCGTTTTTCCGTCATGATCCAGAACATGGACGAAGGAGTCCTGTTTACCGACGCCGAGGGTGTTCTGCTGGAAATCAACGAGTGGATGTGCCGTTTCCTGAACGTATCTCGCGAGAACATGCTGGGCAAAAGCTTTCTCGTGTTCCACGAACCGGAACAGGGCCGAAAGGCGGCCGCCTGCCTGCGGGAGTTTCAGACAACGCCCGACCACCCCATAGTTACCCTCGAGACGCACACGGACGGGCGCGCGACCCGCATGCGTCTGCAGCCGCTTTATAAAGGCGGAGAACTGACCGGAATGCTGATCAACGTCATTGACGTCACGGATCTGGTCATGGCGCTGGAAACGGCGGAAAAAGCCAACAAGGCCAAAAGCGAATTTCTGGCCAACATGAGTCACGAAATACGTACGCCCATGAATGCGGTCATTGGTCTTTCGCATATCGCTTTGCAGTCCAATCTTGAGGACAAGCAGCGCGACCAGTTGCAGAAAATCCACGGCGCGGCCCGCTCTTTGCTCGGCCTCATCAACGACATCCTCGATTTTTCCAAGATCGAGGCGGGCAAGATGGCGGTGGAGTCGCTGCCCTTCCGCCTGGACAGCCTTATGGACGGCGTGCGGACCCTGTTCAATCAGGCGGCGGCGGACAAGGGCATCGGTTTTTCCGTATCCATCAGGCCGGAAACCCCTTGCGCTCTGATCGGCGATCCGTTGCGACTGGGGCAGGTTCTGAACAACGTGGTGAGCAACGCCGTCAAATTCACTGCAAAAGGGGGGGTGGACCTGCGCTGTCGCGCCCTGAGCGTCGACGCGGGAAAAGCGCTGCTTGAATTTACGGTGACGGACACGGGCATCGGCCTTGAGGATGAAGAGAAGCGACGGCTGTTTCAGGCCTTTACCCAGGCGGACAGTTCCACAACCCGCCGTTTCGGCGGCACGGGACTGGGGCTGGTCATCTGCAGGCGCCTGCTGCAACTGATGGGCGGCGACATCGAACTGACGGGAGAGCCGGGCAAGGGTACCCGCGTTGTCATCAACTGTCTCTTTCCCCTGGATCTTGCACAGGGCGCGGGTGAATGCCCGTCGCCCGCCAGGGCGAAAGCCGTATCGCAGGATGCGCCGCCCCTTGCGGGCAAGCTGCTGTTGCTGGTTGAAGATAACGCCATCAATCAGGAAATCGCGGTGGAACTGCTGTCCGCCGCCGGGGCGACGGTGACCGTGGCCGGCAACGGCCGTGAGGCGTTGGCCGCGCTGGAGGCGGCTGAAAAGCCTTTTGAGCTGGTGTTGATGGACTTGCAGATGCCGGTCATGGACGGGTATGAAGCCACCCGGCGCATTCGGGCGCAGGGCCGTTTCGCTTCATTGCCCATCATCGCCATGACCGCGCACGCCAGGGTCGAAGAACGCCGGCGCTGCCTTGAAGCGGGCATGAACGACCACATCTCCAAACCCTTTGAGGTGGAGATGCTGATGGATGTGCTGCGGCGCTGGTTGTGCTGAAGGGCTGTTCCTAGTGTCAAATTGCAAAAATACGAGGACGTATTTTTGCTAAGATCGCTACGCCGAAAAACGTCGTTTTCGGCTTGCTCCGCCGCCTGCGGCGGCGTAAAATCCTGACGGATTTTTAGGGGCAGGCCTCCTCAGCGCACGGTCACCGTGCTCTTCTTGACGTACTGCACCGGGTTGTAGCTTTCTTTGGCCTTGCGCAGACCTTCGTCGTCCAGGTCCTGTTCGCGGTTGATATATTCCATTCCTTCGCCGGCATCGCGCACAAAGAAACAGTTGATGGCCTGATAAATGCCCTTGAACTGAGTGGCGCCCTTTTCAAAGTGCACCACCAGAGTGTCGTCGGTCAGTTGCTCGCCCACGGTGTAGCCGATGACCTTGCCCTGCAGCATGAGCGTTCCCCCCACCAGGCCGGGCAATTGGTCCCAGTGGCTGAGCACCCGCATAACGGCGGCATTTTCGGCGATCAGGGCCTCGGACATCTCGTTCTCGCGCCAGTGGAACCACTCTTCCTGCATTTTCAGCACCGATTCCACGCAGTCCAGGGTCATGGCCATGTAGATATGATCGGGATACAGCTTGAGAAACTGGTTGAACAGGTTCTTTTTTTTGTGAAAGCGGTTGCCGGAAAGAGCCGCCAGATCCTGCGCGCTGTACAGATAATCCCACTGCCCCCGGGTTTCGGAAGCGACGACCCGGTCCGGCAAGGCTTCTTGCCACAAGGCGTGCAGCTTTTCCGGCACGCGGATGAATTCGCCCATTGTCGTCAGTTCCGGGGTGTTCGCCCAGTCCACATCCTTCCATTTGCCCATGGGCGCCCAGTAGCGGATCGTGGGCAGGGTCTGGCGTATCCAGCAGAGTTTGTCCGTAAAGCGCCATTCCAGACCGTAATGCTCGGCCCAGCCCCAGAGATTGGTGAAGCTGTAGTCCGCCGCCCGGGTGCGGCTTGCGTCGTGCAGCGCCCGGTAGCGGCCCATGCCGTCGAGAGAGAGCGGAGAGAAAGAAGTCTGCGGGTTGCTGGTCATGTATTTCTCCTGGAGCATTTTAGCTTTGCGATTATATAATTAGAGTTTCTCCAAATATGCCATTGAGTTCACATCATTGCTGTCCGGCTAACAGCCGGCAGCAATGGCCGGTTTGGAAAACCGGCCCGCGCGCGGGCAGCGCGGCGTGCCTTTACAGCATTTTACGCTTGAAATAGTCGCTTGACGGCGAGCCAAGCTCGCCTGCGCCTATTTC
>JAVBRE010000216.1:0-23973 GCA_031548325.1 Desulfovibrionaceae bacterium | reverse complement strand
CGGGCGCGGCCTGCACGCCCAGCGGTTTGCGGCGGGGCTGCGCGGCCGCCGGTCGACTGGCCGCCATTTCGGCGGCCGCGGCCTGCGCTTCCGGGCTATCCACGATTTGGGCATAGGCGCTGCGCAACCCGCCCAGAATTTTGATGACCTCGTCGATGGGCGCCGGGTCCATTTTCAGATTGGCCGTGAACAGTCGTTTGTTGCAATAGAAATAGAGCTGGTTCAGGTTGGCGGCCAGGTTTCCGCCTTTTTCCGCGTTCAGGGAACTGGCCAGCTCGTTGACGATGTCGATGGCGTTGGAAATCAGAATTCCCTTGCCCGCATGGTCCTTGGCGGCCATACGTTCCTTGGCCTGGTTCAGGAACTTGACGGCTCCGTCATACAGCATGAGCAGAATCTGCCCCTGCGAAGTCGTCGTGACCTGTGTTGCGAAATAGGCTTGTGCCGCTTGGCGCATAGATATGTCCTCTGTTAACTGCTGGTGCTGCTGCTCAGGGTCTTGATCTGCGATTCAATGGACTTGCTGAGGCTGTCGTACTGTTTCAGCGTGGCGTCCAGCCGGGCGAAGCGCAGTTTCATCAGTCGTTCCCACTTGGTGATGCGATCGTCTTCGCGCTCTATCTTGGCGTCAATGCCCGCGATAATGCCGTCGTAGTTGTCCTGCAAGATCTGCAGGGCGCCCTTGCTGCCCAGCATGCCTTCTTCGGACTTGTTGGGCGGCCCGTCCAGCAGGCGCATAATCTCGTTGATCTTGCCCTGCTTGATGCTCACCGTGCCGTTGTAGTTGCCGGCGGTCAGGTTGTCCGGGTGGATGGATATGCCGTCGGCGTCGTTGTACTTCTGCGCGGACAGGGTGGTGCTCTCGCCCGCCTTTTTCAGCGTAATTTCCAGGCCCGGAATGGCGGTGCTTATGCCGTCGTTGCTCTTCGACGTCTTTGCCGCCCCGTTGACGGTGAAATTGGCGTCAATGCCCGCGCTGGAGGTGCGCGACCCGCTCAGGGCGGTGACGTTGGAGCTGAAGCCCTCGATCGTCACATCCGAACCCGTGAGTTTGCTCAGCATGGCCAGCTTCAGGTTGCTGGGGTCGGAATCATCGATGGACAGCTTTATGGGGCTGGCGCTGCTGGCGTTGATGCGGTCGACAAAGCCCTGCAGGGTTTCGCCGGGTTTTACTTCCGCCGAGTACGGTTTGCCTTTGATCTTGAATTCGAAGGTCAGCTCGGACTTCGGTGTGGAGGTTATGGTGGTCGTGCCCGCGGCCTTCAAGGTCAGGGACTTGATGCCGGATTCAGGATCGCTGATGGTATTGGCGGCCGAGGTATGCAAGACCCCGTCCACCGTGTACTCGGCGTCCCGGGCGGATGCGGACCCCACCGTGGCAAAGGGCAGGGAGGTCGCGAAGTTCGAGATGTCGGCCGCCGCGCCGGTGGCCTTGGTCGTAAGGCCGAGCTGCCAGGTGCCGCCGCTTTCCGTCATGGATGCGCTCACCGGATAGCTGCCGCGGTTGACGCGGTTGACGAATTCTTCCAGCGTTTCGCCGGCGTTGATGGTCAGGGTCTGGGGGGCGCCGTCGATGTCAAAGCTGATGGTCTCTTCCGTGGCGGAAAGCACGCCACTTTTCGCCGTGAGGCCCGTTTCCAGGGTGCGGCCGGCAGCCGTGGCCAGTTGAAGCACCTCGATTTCATAGTCGGCGGCGGTTGTGCCGTCGGTGACGGCCGTAGCCACGGCCGTGTCGCTGGATACGGGCGGCGCCAGAACGGCGCTCGTCGAATTCAGGCCGGTGTCTATGGTCAGCTTCGCGCCTTCGGCCAGGTTCTGGACGTCAATGTCGAAGGCGCCCTCCACCGCGCCGGTCAGGTGCTTGGCCGTCGCCGCCGACGAATTGCTGCTCGCGGGGTCCTGGCGCACCACGGTGAGTTCGCCCGTGTCGGAATCATACTTGGCGGGCTTGCCGTTGATGGTGGCGGCGGAGATGCTGCCGTCGCTGTTGACGGTATATTTGACGTCGTAGGTGCCGGGCATGGTGTAGTTGTCAATCTGCCGCGTGAAGCTGAAGTTGGACGAATTGGAGGATCCCAGGTTTTTGGCCGCGAAAAATTCGGCTACCGCCTGGGGGTTCTTCGCCAGAGCGTCTTCCAGCGTGGGCAGGCTGCTGTCGGTATTCAGGACCAAAAGGCCGAAACTCATGCCGCTGCTGCCCGAAGCGTCGGTCTTGATGCCTATCTGCGAAAGCGAGGTAAATATGTCGCCCGTCAGATAGCCTTCGATTTCTTTCATGGGCATGAAACCGAGCGGCATGCCCGCCGTTGCCTGTTTGAGCTGGCTGGAAAGAAGCTGCACCCCGTAGTTGCCGGTCAGGATGGAGCCTTTTTGCATGTCGTAGAGGGACGTGGCCAGCGAAGGGTCCACGGTCTGCTTGCTGGAATCGAGTTTTGTCAACTCCAGAATGGTGGAACGAAAAGCGTTGACCGCCTCAATGAAGGACAGAACGTTTTCCTTCATCTGTTCCGTGTCCGTGGCCACGGTCAGCGTGGTCGTGCCTACTTCTTTGAGATTGAAGGTCATGCCGTCGTCCACGCCGTCGACGGTATTGCTGGAAACCGTCAGCCAGGAACCGGCGGGCCAGCCGTTGACGCGTATTTTCGCGTCCTGGCTCTGCTGCACGAACCAGCCGCTGCTGGTGGGAAGAACGGGGTTGGCGTTGGCGTCGGCGGCGATGCTTCCGCTGAGGCCGGTCAGATTGGTCTGGGCTGCGGGCAGGGGGTTTCCGCTGGCGTCAATGGGTTGGATGATTTCAACGGGTTTGCCGTCGGACGCGCTGAGGGTCACCACCTGCTTGCCGGCTGCATCCTTGCTCAGCTTGGCCGTGACGCCCGTGGCCGAGGAGTTGGCGTTGATCATCTCCACGAAGTCGTTGAGGGTGGAGTTGCCGGGTACGGGAAGGTCGACGCGCATCCCGGCGTGCGTGAAGGCGAAGTACTTGGCCGTGCCGTCGGGGTTGACCGCGTCCTGGGGCGTGTTCAGGCCCGTGTTCAGAACCAGGCTGTAGGCGGTCCGGGGCGCAAAGGAGTCTTCCGAGGGCGAACGCAGGCCGTCGACCAGCCAGGCCGCCTCGCCGTCCTTTTTCACTCCCTTGTTTTCTGCCGTGATGGAGGTGCCCGCGTCGGGGTCCGAAGGCTCCAGGATCAGCTTTCCGCCGTCCAGCCGGGCCGTGACCCCGCTGGCCGTGGCGCCCGTGTTGAGGGCGTTGATCTTGGTCGCCAGTTGGCTCAGCGTGGTGCCGTTTTCCACGGTGACGACGTTTTTCTTGCTGTTGGAGTAAAAGACGAAACTCTGGGTCTTGCCGCTGTCGTTGACCGAATCTCCGGCGGCAAGGCCCGTGTCGTAGCTGACGCTGTACGGGTTGTAGTCGCTTTTCGGCGGAAAGCCGTTCAGGTCCGTATGGGTGATGTGCAGCTCGTGCTCGCTGCCCAGATCCTTGCCCCGCATCTGAAAGGTGTAGCCGCTCGCCCCCTTGATCAGAGACACCTGCACGCCGGGGTTCTGGGCGTCGTTGTTGATGAGGTTTTTCAAGGCTTCCAGGGTGGTGCCGGCCGCGACGGAAATGGTGCGGGTCTTGCCGCCGTATTCGTAAGTGAAATTGGTGGCCGCGCTGCCCGTGTTGACCTTGGCGCTCAGCTCGGAAAAGCCGGTGTCGACGCTCCAGATGGAGTTGGTGGCCAGTTGGTTGACCTCCAGCTTGTATACCCCTTCCTGGGCGGCGCTTTTGGCCGTGGCCGTGGCAACGTCGGACTTGGAACTGCTGACTGCCTTGGTCATGAACTTGTCGATGCTGTTCATGTTGGCCATGACGGACCGCAGAGAAACAAGCTGCTGCCGCACGAGGCGGAAGGCGTCCTGCCTCTCCTGCCAGTCGGCTTTCCATTTGAGCAGACGCCGCGCCGGTATTTCTTCGATCTGTTTCAGTTTGGCGATGGTTTCGGAAAAGTCCGTGCCGTTGCCAAGGCCCTGGATGGTTACAGCGCCGGAAATATAATCGGAAGTTGCCTGCGTCATGGTGTACCCGCTTGCTGGAAAATTTTGCCTAGCTCCGCCCGAAAAAAGGAGGGGCGCCTCAAACTATGCAAGTGCGGCGCCAAAAGCCGATCCAGTCGCGTACCCTTCTTATCGGCCAGGAAGGCGGGATGTTTAGGGAAGGACAAAAGCGTACGCCAGGGGCCGCTCAGACCTTGAGACTGAGCAGCTTCTGAAAAACATGTCTGGGGATGAACGATAGCGTCCGGGAGAAAAGTGCATATGGTGCTCAAGTCCAAAATCTTCCTGTGCGGCAATGTGTTTTGCAAAACCCTTGTGGCACATATTGCTGAGATTTTAGACTTTTTTTATTGGCGCTTAGTCGGACGGCAGTGTAAGATTTCTACCATGGCGGAATCCTGAAAACATGGCGATGGCGCCGAATCTGCGGCGCTTTGCGGTTTCCGTCAAAAGGGATATCAGGGTGAGTCATTGCGGTGACGCCGACGCTTGCGTTGCGCCACGGCGTTCAAGAACAGCTTGTGAGGAAACGCACCCCGCGATCTGTCAGATTCGTAACCTCGCGTGAAAGGCCAGGCGACAGCATAATGGGCAACAACCATGTCATGGATGACAACATCAGCCGCTTGATCTCATTCGACACCCTCATGAGCATCATGAATCATGTTTATAACGGCATCCACATCATCAACCGCGCCAACCGGATTGTTTACATCAACCAGCAGGCGGCCGACTACCTCGGCTTGCCGCTCGACCGCGCGCTGGGTTTTGATATCAGGCGCATTTTTCCCAACTCCCATCTGATCCGCGCCATGGAAAGCGGTTTGATTGAGCGGAACCACATCAGCACATTCAACGGCAAAAAGATCATCATCACCCGCATTCCCATCGAGAGCGAAGGTAAAATTGTCGCCGCCGCCGCCCTTTTCCAGAACATCGACCAGATGCAGGAAAACGAACTTACGGTCCGCAACCGCCTTATCGCGAAGGGACACGCCGCAACATACAGTTTTGCCGAACTTCTCTATCAAAGCGACAAGATGGGAGAACTCGTTGACGTGGCCAAAGCCTTTGCCACAACGTCCTCCTCCATTCTCATTGAAGGGGAGAGCGGCACCGGCAAGGAGCTTTTTGCACAGTCCATCCACAACGCAAGCCCCCGACTCGGAGCGCCTTTTGTGGCGGTCAACTGCGCGACGCTTCCAGAAAGCATTCTGGAATCGGAACTCTTCGGGTATGCCGAAGCCTCTTTTACCGGCGCTCAGAAGGGCGGCAGGCCCGGCCTTTTCCAGCAAGCCCACCGGGGAACCATTTTTCTCGACGAGATCGGTGAAATGTCGCTGCCGGTGCAGGTCAAGCTGTTGCGGGTTCTTCAGGAACGGGAAGTGCGTCCCGTGGGAGGAGACCGGGTTGTTCCCGTTGATGTCCGGGTGATTTGCGCCACCAACAAAAGCCTTTTGCAAGAAGTGGAAGGAGGGCGCTTCAGGCTTGATCTTCTTTACCGCCTCAATGTCCTTAACCTTATGATTCCGCCGCTGCGCGAACGCCGTGGAGACATTCCGCTGCTCGCCCGACACATGCTCGACAGCATTTCCCCCGGTTTTTGCGAGCAACACGACAAAGTTGTCGAAGCGGTAATCTCGCGGCTTTCGGACTATGAATTTCGCGGCAATGTCCGGGAACTGCGCAATATTATGGAACGCCTGGTGCTCTTGCTTCTGCAGAACATGTTCGCCGGCAACCCCGATCTTCTGATCGAGCAGATTATCGGCAACGGTTTCGGCAGCAGGCCGCAACGTGTTCCCGATAGCCTCGACGACCTCCTTGCCCAGAGAGAAAAGAACAGTATCCTCAAGGTCCTTGCCGAGACCGACGGCGCCCGCCCTGCGGCGGCGCGCCTTCTGGGCATCAGTGAAGCAACGTTGTGGCGGAAACTCAAAAAGTACAAGATCTTGGTCAGAAAACGATAGGATTTTGCAATATGACTTTTTTTTGAATATAAAATGATGTTTTTTTGAATAAATTCATCCAATACTTTTTGAGGCATTGTCCGTAAAAAGCGAAACCGCGCCACGTCACGGGGGTACCCGCGATTGGCGCGGTCTTTGCTTGTCCGGACCAGTGTGATGTGTCCGCCCCGTGCACGCTGAAGCAAGGAGGGAGTATTTTGAGGCTGAGACAGTTGCAGACACCGGCCCTGTTTCTTGATTGCGACATCATAGAGGCGAATGCCCGGCGGCTTACGAGCATTATCCAGCCGCTGGGGATCGGCTTCCGGCCTCATTACAAGTCCCACAGAACCCCTGCCATCGCCCGGATGCAAATCAGTCAGGGGGCCAGAGGGATCACCTGCGCCAAGCTGGGCGAAGCGGTGGATCTGGTGGAAGCCGGCATTGAAAATGTGCTCATCGCCAATCAGGTGGTCGACCGCGCCAAGCTGGCCCTTATTGCCACGCTTGCCGGACGGTGTCATTTCACCGTCTGTGTGGATAACCCCAAAAACATCGAAGATTTGCAAAACGCTGCCGCGTGCCAGGAAACCCGGATCCACTGCCTGGTCGAGTACGAGATGGGCATCAACCGTTGCGGCGTCCACACCTTTGAAGACTTCCTGGCTCTCGCCCGGCAGATCGACGCTTGCAAGAACCTTGTCTTTGAGGGCATCCAGGCATACGCGGGGCATCTCTCGCACGAGGAGAATCCTGATATCCGTATTCGTGAGGCCGCGAAGGCCGAACAGACCGTGAGAGACCTGCGCGACTATCTCAGCGGAAACGGCCTAGCGCCCAAGGTCGTCAGCGGCCATTCCACCGGCACTATCGAATTCATCCCTGAGAACACCGCCTACACCGAAGTTCAGATCGGCAGCTACCTTTTCATGGACGAGGCCTATAGCCGTCTGGAACTTGGCTTCAAACCGGCGCTCTTCATGCTGGCCACCGTCATGAGCACGGGGCCGGCCACCGTGGCCGACGTGGGCAAGAAATCTTTTGCCTTTGATCAGGGTAGCCCCGCCTTGCGCGATTATCCCGGGGTCAAGGTCGTTTCCAACGAAGAGCACAGCGTTTTCTCAAGGGAAGCCTTCCCTGCAGCCATCGGCGACAAGGTGGTCTTCATTCCCGGGCACGCCTGTACGACCTTCAATCTTAATGACTGGGTCTATCTTGTCCGCAGGGATACGGTAGTCGATAAATTGCCTGTCGTGAGCAGAGGCAAGAGCTGGTAATCCCGGCAACCGGATAAAGGCCATGGCCGTAGACTGCTCCTTGAAGACGAATTTGCGCGGGGACGGTGTTCGAGCTTCTGAAAAGCATGTCTGGGCGTGAGGGATAGCGTTTGGGAGAAAGGTTATTATGGTGACTCAGGTACGAAATCTCTCTGTGCGGCAGTGTGGTTTGCAAAACTCTTGCGTCACACCTGGGGTTTTGGACTTTTTTTATTGACGTTTAGCCGGACAGCAGTGGTCAGCATATGAAATTTTAAAGGCAAAATGCTTTAGAGGGGTCTGCGTGAAAACTCCGAATGCCACAACAGATGAGTTCAGTATACCATACACCACTACTCGAAGGGACTAAACACTAAATTTTTTTATCCGGAGGAGTAATATGCAAAAGATCGTATTTATTCTTATTGTTTTCACTCTGTGCCTGTCAGACAATGCTGCTGCGGCTAAGTATGAATTGAGGCTCGCCCATACCGGCGATGCTAAATTCGAGTATGGAATAGCTGCGGATAAATTCGCGGACGAGATCGCAAAAAAAACAAACGGTGAAGTGATTATTTCAGTGTTTCCTAATGGTCAACTGGGGAACGCCCGTGAGACTTTCGAAGGCTTAAGTTATGGAACTGTTGATATGAATATCAACAGTATTGCCGTTATGTCGAACTTTGTTCCGGATATGGGCGTCTTCGAGTTGCCCTTTATCTACCGGGACTTGAACCACGCCTACAAGGCCTTTGATACCTTGGGCATGGAGATTGCGAAGCAGGCTGAAGCCCGGGGTGTCAAAACCCTCGCCATATGGGAAAACGGCATCCGACATATAACGAATAACAAAAGAAGCATCAGAACCTCAGAAGATATGAAAGGGCTGAAACTTAGGGTTCCTGAAACTCCTATCAGTATCGCAATGGTGCAATCCCTTGGGGCCAGCCCAACTCCCATGGCTTTTCAAGAACTATATACCTCGTTGCAAAAAGGGGTGGTGGACGGTCAAGAGAATCCCGCTTCTCAGATATACGCCGGCCGGCTTTTTGAGGTGCAGAAATACATGTCCCTTACTGCGCACATCATCGCTGGCGAGCCCCTTCTCGTCAGTCTGAAGACCTGGGCGAAGTTGCCGGAAAACTATCGCGTGATCATTGAGAAAACCGCGCGTGAGCTGGGCGTGTGGCAACGCGAGCTTTGTCGGAAGGAAAATGCGAACTTCATCAAAATGATTGCGGACAGCGGCAAGACCGTCATCAACGACGATGTGGACAGAGAAGACTTCAAAAACAAGACAAGGGCCAGCTGGGATGTTTTTGTCAAGGCGAACAAGAATGGGAAAGACCTTATTGGAAAGGTTCTTGCCATTCAATGAAAGATATTCCGTAAAATCGAGTGATTCAGGGGGGCGGGGGGGCGAAAGCGGCCATTTACCTTGAGTCGGCACATGTTAGGTCGGCTGTGCCAAAAGAGACCCCCTCTTTTGGCAGCCGAAAATCTAACAATGTTACATGGAGTGGTTATGGGAATTTTTCTTGCGCGGATAGAGGCTATTCTAAAACAAATAGTCATTGTTTTGATCGGTTTCATGCTGGCAGTCGTCTTTCTCCTTGTGTGTAGCCGGTATCTGTTCAGCTATACCCCCAGCTTCGGTGAAGAATTAGCGCGGTACCTTTTTGTCTGGATCGTTTTCCTGTCTTTGCCCATCGTCACCGCCTCCGGTGGGCATTTGGCCATTAAGGCTGTAGCCGAACGACTTCACGGAAGAGCACGTTTCTTGGTAAATCTTCTGGCCGCTCTTTGTTCTTTGGCGCTTATGACCATTTTGACCTATCAGAGCCTGATTTTGCTAGTGAACTCCTCTTACCAGACAACACCAGCCTTGGGCATTTCCATATCTTTTGTCTACCTCGCCATGCCGGTCGGGTGCGGTATAATGACGCTGCAATTAGTCCACGCCATAGGCAAACTGTTTAACGCGGAAAATAAATAGAGGCCTGCTATGCTCATGCTAATCGTGCTGTGTCTTTTTTTGTTGATCCTCGCCACCGGCGCACCTATTGCAGTTGCCCTTGCCTTGTCTTCCGCAATCGTCTTTCACTTTGTTATGGATGTGCCGCTGATCGTTGTCATCCAAAAGTTTTTTACCTCCGTTGACGCCTTCTCTTTCATGGCGATTCCTTTCTTCATGCTTGCCGGTTCCTTCATGTCTGCTGGCGGAGTTACCAGACGCATTGTTGATTTTTGCATGAGCCTGGTCGGGACGCTTTCTGGCGGTTTGGCGCTGGTCGTCTCATTTGCGGGGATGTTTTTTGCCGCTTTGTCGGGCTCATCCTCGGCGACGACCGCCGCCATCGGCGCCGCCATGATTGAGGAAATGGAAAAACGGGGATACCCGGTTGACTTTGCCGCAGCGGTTGTCGCCTCTTCGGGCACTGTTGGAATTGTGATCCCGCCTTCCATCACCATGGTCATATACGGATCAATCGCCAATACATCCATTGCAGCGCTTTTCATAGGAGGTTTTTTCCCTGGCATTATGATGGGCCTGGCCTTGTGTATGGTCAGTTGGGTCATTGCCAAAAAACGTGGCTACAAAGGTACAGGTTCATTTTCTTTCGCCGCAATAGCCAAAGCGTGTAGGGATTGTTTTTGGGCCTTGCTAATGCCGTTGATCATTCTTGGCGGGATTTATTTCGGCATTTTCACTCCAACCGAGTCAGCTGCAGTGGCCGCAGTTTATGGAGCTTTTGTCGGTTTTTTTATATACAAGGAATTGAAATGGTCTGACATGCCCAAAGTTTTGCTTTCTGCCGTCCAGGGCACGACTATGATTATGTTTGTTGTTGGCGCGGCCAACGTCTTCGGCTGGATCATGACCGCTTCAAAGGCTCCCAATCAGATGGCTTTGTTGTTTACAAGCATGACGGATGACCCGGTGATGTTCCTGATGCTCGTTAACATACTGCTGCTGATTATAGGTACGCTAGTCAACGCCTCGACAGCCGTTATCATCGTAACTCCCATTCTGCTGCCTGTCGCGCTGTCTTTTGGTATTGATCCAGTCTTTTTTGGAGTGCTGATGGTGGTCAATTTGGCCATAGGCGCGATCACGCCGCCGGTCGGTCTGGATTTATTCATCGTTTCGGGAATCTGTGGCATCCCGGTCGATACCGTGGCCAAGAAGGCTCTACCGTACCTCGGCGCACTGCTTATAGTACTTGTGATTTTGACTTATTGCCCCGGCATTATCATGTTTCTGGTGAATCTCAACCCGTAGCTCCGCGACGTTAGTATGGATTTTATGTAGGACCATTGCTGCCCGGCTGAGCAGTCAAGCCCAGCAGGCTGAGACTGTGGGGTTTATCGTCGTAGAGGATTCAGGAGTTCTTCCAGGGAAGCCGCGTCGAGCAGATTGAGTTGTATGAGCTGGAAAAGTTGCTGCATTGACAGCCCGAGGCGACTGAGAAACTTCTGGTAGGCGAGGAGCAGAGGGGTAATCTGTTTTTTCAATAAGGAGATTTTATGTTTGATCTGCTGCTGACTGGCGGTAAAGTTGTGGATGGAACGGGTAACCCTTGGGTTAAAGCAAACGTAGCTGTGAAAGACGGACGCATCGCCGCTGTGGGTACGCTAGCGGAAGCGCAGGCCAAAGAAGTTCTTGACGTCAAAGGGCAAGTGGTGTGTCCCGGCTTTGTGGACGGGCATAGCCACTCAGATCTTTCCTTGATCGCGGAGCCTAATGCGTCACAGAAGATCATGCAGGGATATACAACCGAGGTAGTGGGCTTAGACGGCATGTCTGTGGCTCCTATCAGTAACGGCAACAAGGCTGGTTGGCAAAAATTCCTTGCCGGTCTTGCGGGTTCGCCCAAAATTGACTGGAATTGGAATAGCTTCGGCGAATATCTTGACTGTATCGACGCGGCCAAGCCCGCAACGAACGCTTGCTCCTACGTGGGTCTCGGCACCATACGTCTGGACGTCATGGGTATGACGGACCGTGCAGCTACGACATCGGAAATCGACGCCATGTGCAAACTTGCAGCGAGAAGCATGGAGGAAGGTGCG
Organism: Desulfovibrionaceae bacterium; assembly: GCA_031548325.1. Classification (GTDB taxonomy): domain Bacteria; phylum Desulfobacterota; class Desulfovibrionia; order Desulfovibrionales; family Desulfovibrionaceae; genus FLUQ01. Next base: position 12,659 of record JAVBRE010000216.1, on the reverse strand, counting down.
CGAGGGGTTTCCGCAGGGCTTATCTATCCTCCCAGCCAATACCAAACTTTGGACGAGATGGTAGAAATCGCCAAAGTCGCCGCTTCCTACGATGGCATCTTCGACGTACACATGCGCAGTGAATCAGACCGTATCGCGGAGTCTCTGGAAGAGATTATCGAAATTTCCCGCCGTTCGGGCATTGCGGCTCTCATCACCCACTTCAAGGTACGCGGCCGTCGCAACTGGGGCAAATCCGCCGGTCTTCTGGAGCGCCTCGCCCAAGCGCGAGCCGAAGGCATCGACATCACGCCCTCGCAGTATCCTTATACAGCCGGCTCTACCTACCTGCACGCCACTGTGCCGCCTTGGTACCACACTAACGGTCCGGAAGGACTCATAAAAGCGCTGAAGGAAGAACGAAGCGCCGTCAAGCGTGATATAGTTGAGCGCCGTGACTGGGAGAATTTCTCCGATCACCTTGGTTGGGAAAATGTGCATATTTCTTCTGTAATCTCAGAAGCCAACAAGTACTGCGAAGGCAAAAGCATTCAGGAAATAGCCGCCCTCCGCAAGGTAGATCCCGTAGATGCCATGGCGGATCTTCTTGTGGAGGAAGATTTGGCGGTGGGCATGATCGTTTTTGGACTGGATGAAGGCGATGTTGCCGCCATCATGAAGAACCCCTCCACCAGTATCATTACGGACGGGATTATAAGCGGCGGGAGACCCCACCCTCGTTCTTACGCCACCAGTGCTCGCGTTCTCGGCCGCTATGTGCGGGAAATGGGAACTATTGGCCTGGAAGATGCGGTACGCAAGCTCACATCCCTTCCTGCCGCCAAAGTGCGTCTGCGTAGAAAGGGCCTCCTGGTCGCAGGCATGGATGCGGATATAGTGGTCTTTGATCCGCAGACCGTTGCAGAAACTAATTCCTATGAAGACCCCATGAAGCATCCCACGGGCATCACCCACGTCTTTGTACACGGCCAGTCCGTGGTACGGAATGCGAGACATACCGGCGTATGCCCAGGGCGGACCATACGGTAAACCTCCCGTAAAATAGTGCGAATCAAGACTGGAGATTTCTGGTAAATCCGGCCCAGAAGGACGGCATGAAGAAATCCCGGTTTTCCGGCACCGGACCATCAAGATTCTGAAAAAGGTCGAAGGGGGCCGCAACGCCAAAATGTGTGCTGTGAACACGGCATCAGTATGCCGTTTTTTGCGGCTTTGCCTCAGGCGAACAACGCGGTGTGCGAAAAAAATGCGGGAAGGGGGTTGCGCTCCGGCGGGGTTGCGCGAAAGCTGGGTAGGGAGTGACTGCCGCGGTTATGGGCTTTGGAGCGCAAAAAAAATCAAGGCGACGCGGCCTTGCAGCGGGTGAAAAGCCTGGAAGGCGAATTTCCTGGGCCGCACGGATTCAGGGCTTGCTGGAAGTCAGTTCCCGCAGCTTCGCCTGCGCCGCCTCCGGGTCCAGGCCCAGGCGGGCGGCGATGGCGGGCAGATTCTCTTCGGCGTCGGACGGGCGCAGGTAAAAAGGAGTAATGTCTGTTTGCCCGTATGACGCGGCCAGGGCGGCCTCAAGCAGGGCTTCAATCCGGGGATGGTCGTGAACGCGCGGCAGCAGGCGCGTGTCCGCCGGGCCGCCTTGTTCGGCGAAGGCGGCCCGCAAAGCCTCTTCATTGGCGCTCACTCCGCTGCCGGCGAGCAACAGGGGAACCGCGCCGGAGCGGGCCGCAATGATGCCGGGCACGGCTTTCAGGGGGGCCGCCAGCACCGGACAGAACTCGGCCGGAGCGGAAAAGACGTTTTCTTTTATCTGGAAGCCTTGCATATACACAAGATCCCGCCGGGCGCGGACCAGTACCCAAAGATGGGTTTCCGGCGCGGCAAGGCTCAGGGCGGGCATGGATTCGCGAGCCAGCAGGCCGAGGTAGCCGATAGCCGCCTGTTCGGACTCGGCCGCGCGGGCCAGACCCGCTGCGGTCACCGTGGTCAGGCGCAGGCCGGTGAAAGAGCCCGGCCCGGCCACGCAGGCCACGCGGCGGATGTCCTTTGTCTTCGCGCCGCACAAAGCAAGAGCCGAGCGCAGGGCCGGGGCGAGCTTTTCCGCACCCTGAGAATCGGCGCGACATTCCAGACCGTAAAGGTAGACGCCGGTCCCGTCGGCCAGGGCCAGTTGCAGGCGGTTTTCCGCGGCGTTGAGAGCCAGGGTCAGTTCCATACGAAGATCAAATGCGTTTGAGCCGTTGTTTACAACTTGCCGCTGATCCATTTGCTTATGTCGTTATAGGTGACGAAGACCATCAGACCCAGCAGCAGGGCGATGCCCAGGCGGGCGGTTATTTCCTGCAGGCGTTCGGAGGCGGGCTTGCGGCGCAGCATTTCGAAAAACAGGAAAAGAATATGCCCCCCGTCAAGCACCGGAATGGGCAGAAGGTTCAAAAAGCCCAGATTCAGACTGATGAAAGCGGCCAGCGCCAGCAGCCCGGACATGTTGGCGGCCTTGGTCTGCTCGTGGATTTCCTTGGCAATGCGGATGGGACCGCCCATGGAATCCAGCGGCACCACCCCTTCAAACATTTTCATCACGCTCTGGCCGATAAGTTTTGTGACCAGCACGCTGTGACGAAAACCCTGGACCGCAGCCCCCAGAGGACCGTATTCGATCAGGCCTTCCGCGCCGCCCGGCCCGACGCCGATGGCCCAGGAGGTTTTGCTTTCGCCGAAGATGGTTTCGCGTTTGAAAGGCGCGGGGCTGACCGTGACGGTGCGGGTTTCGCCGTCCCGTTCAAGGGTCAGGGTGAGCGGCGCGCCGCCTCCGGTGACCACGGAACCCAGCAGTTCGTCCCAGCGGGAGATGGGCTGGCCGTTCACCGCGCTGACCCTGTCGCCGCTTTTGATGCCGGCGGCCATAGCCGGGGAATTTTCGCCGACCTTTCCCACCTCGGGCAGAAGATAGGCCTGGCCGTAAGCCCAGAAAATGCCGCAGTACAGAACCCAGGCCAGGGCGAGGTTGAAGACCGGCCCGGCCAGCACCACGATCAGGCGCTGCCAGGCGGGCCGCAAGGCAAAACTGTCCGCCGGGGTGAAAGGTTCGGGTATGTCGGCCGGGTCCTGCTCGCCGACCATGGACACGTAGCCGCCCAGCGGCACGGCCGCCACCTGGTACAGGGTCGGGCCGCGCCTGATGCCGATGATTTTCGGGCCGAAGCCGAGAGAAAAGGTTTTGATCCCGATGTTGAAGCTTCTGGCGGCCAGAAAGTGCCCCAACTCGTGAAAAAAGATCAGACCGCCCAGCACCGCGAGAATGGCCAGAGTGCTGCCGGCGGCATTGGACGACATGAATCCGAAAAGAGCGTGCGTCAGGGCCGTTTGTTCCATATTTCCACGTGTTACGCTGCCGTGAGGCGGCGTGTTTTTTCGTCCAGGCGGAGAATGGCCTCCAGGGCGCCCGGGCCGGAAAGGGGCATGTCCGCATTGCCCGCCGCGTGCCGTTCCATGGCCCGCTCCACGGTATCCGCAATGCCGGTAAAGGGCAAACGGCCCTGCAGAAAGGCGGCCACAGCCATTTCATTAGCCGCGTTCAGCACGATGGGCAAGCCCTTGCCGGAGCGCAGGGCTTCTTTGGCCAGCGTCAGGCACCTGAATACAGATAGGTCCGGCGCTTCAAAGGTCAAGGCGGGGCCTTGCGTCAGGTCCAGAGGGGTCGCGCCGCTCGCTATGCGTTCCGGCCAGGAAAGGCAGTGGGCGATGGCCAGACGCATGTCCGGCGGGCCCAGTTGGGCCAGAAGTCCGCCGTCCGTGAATTCCGCCAGAGAGTGGACGATGGACTGCGGATGCACCAGCACCTCGATGCGCTCCAGAGGCAGGCCGTACAGATGATGGGCTTCAATGATTTCCAGCCCCTTGTTCATCATGGTAGCGGAATCGATGGTGATTTTCGCGCCCATGGACCAATTGGGATGGGTCAGCGCCATGGCCGGGGTGACTTTTGCGAGATAAGCCGCATTCCTGCCCCGAAAGGGTCCGCCCGAAGCGGTGAGAATAAGACGTTTTACGCAGTCCCGCGTCTGCCCGGTCAAAACCGGGGTCAGGCACTGGAACAGGGCGTTGTGCTCGGAATCCACGGGCAGAATGACCGCGCCGCTTTCGGCGCAGCTTTGCCGGATGAGCTCCCCGGCCAGAACCAGCGATTCTTTGTTGGCGAGGGCGATGACCTTTCCGGCGGCGGCCGCCGCATAGGTGGCGGCGAGGCCCGCCGCCCCGACCTGGGCGGAAAGGACCATATCCACGTCGTTCAGGGCCGCGAGAGCCGCGTAGCCTTCGGCCCCGACATGTATTTCGGGCTTGTATTTGGCGGGCAGCAAGGACACAAGCGTGACGCGGGCCGCTTCGTCCTGCGCGCCAAGGTGCGCGGGACGCCAGGCGGCGGCCTGTTCAGCCAGCAGGGACATGTTGCGCCCGCCCGCGAGCGCCGTAACGCAAAAGCGTTCCGGATGCGCGGATACGACTTTCAGGGCGTTGACCCCGATGGACCCGGTGCTGCCCATGAGAGCAAGGCGGCGTGGTCGGTCCGGGATCCCTTCGGGCAAGCGGGAAATATACGAAATACTCATGGCTGAAAAAGAAAAATCCGTCCGTAGTATATGCCGCTGTACGCCAGAGAGAGAAAAAGGAGGCTGTCGATGCGGTCCAGCACCCCGCCGTGTCCCGGCAGCAGCATGCTCGAATCTTTGATTGCCGCGGCGCGCTTCAGGGCGGATTCGAAAAAATCGCCGAGTTGCGCGGCCACGTTGAGAATGACGCCCAAAAAGATCCAGTGGGGCAGGGGCAGTCGCGCGACGGTCTGGTTCAGATGCCAGTAGTGAATGTCGGCGATGCACACCATGCCGAACAGCACCGTCACGGCCACGCAGGCCGCCATGCCGCCCAGCGAGCCTTCCCAGCTTTTCTTGGGGCTGATGCGCGGCCAGATTTTATGTTTGCCGAAAGAGCAGCCCACGTAATACGCGGCGGTGTCGGAAGCCGCCGCCGCAAGCACCAGTAAAATCTGGTGCCTGCCGGGCAGGGTCAGGGCCAGCAGCAGGGGGGCGGAGACGTAGAGCAGCCCGAAAGGAAGGATGGCGTAGTCGCGTATGTTCGCCGCCTCGTTGCCCCGGCCGTAGTCGGACAGAAAGCCGAGAGACGCCGGCGCGAAAGAGAGAAGAAAAAGCGCGACGCAGACGGCCGCGGCATCGGCGGAGTCTTTGCCCATGACCGCGGCGAACTGCGCAAGGCACAACGCGACGCCGGACAATTTCAGCCACCACCTGTCCCAGCGGGGCCAGAACAGACAGTAAAATTCCGTCAACGCGAGAACGGCGGCAAAGCCCGCCAGCAGCCGTAACGGCGTGCCTCCCCAGCCGAGGGCGAAAGCCAGCACGGCGATCAGAATCAGACCGGTGATCAGTCGGGGCGGATGCCCGCTCAGCTTCGTCAGTGAGAGAAAACGCTTCATGCTAAACTTCCCCGGCCTTGCCGAATCGGCGGTTTCGGCCTGCGTACTCGGTGACGGCGCGGCGCAGTTCTTCAGGAGTAAAGTCGGGCCAGAGAGTGGGCGTGAAGTAAAACTCGCTGTATGCGGTCTGGAAAAGCAAGAAATTGCTGATACGCAGTTCTCCGCTGGTGCGGATGACCAGATCGGGGTCGGGCTGCCCTGCGGTGTACAAGTTGGCGGCAACGGCTTCCGAAGTGATCTTGTCCGGCGACAGGCCCTGGGCCGCAAGCCGCCTGCAGGCCCGGGCGATTTCTTCGCGGCCGGAATAATTGAGAGCCAGATTCAGGGTCATGGCCGTGTTGCCCGCTGTGACCTTGCAGGCGCGCTCCAGCGTTTTGCGTGCGGCCAGCGGCAAATCGCCGCTTTCTCCGGCAAGGTGAAGGCGTATGTTCTGCCGCTGCAGCTCCGGCAGTTCGCGGGTCAGAAACTGCACCAGCAGATCAAAAAGAAAACTCACTTCTTCTTTGGGCCTGGACCAGTTTTCTTGAGAAAAGGTGTACAGGGTAAGATATTCAAGGCCCATGGAGCGGCATTCGGTAATGACTTTCCGCACGGCTTCGGTGCCGGCTTTGTGCCCTTCGCTGCGCGAAAGGCCCCGGGCGGCGGCCCAGCGGCCGTTGCCGTCCAGGATGATGGCGATATGCCGCAAAGGCAGGGTGGCGGTCATGGGCACGGTTGCCTCGAAGGAAAAAAAATAGGATACAGGATGCCGACGCCGGGGGAAACGGCCGCGGTTGCGACCGGTCCGCTCTTGAACCGAAGAAACCTACCCTGTCTCTATAGACGGGTCAAGTTAAGCAGGGCCTGACAGCATTGCAACCGTCTCCTGAAATAGAACGCGGGGGAGATATGAGGGAAGACGGGTGGAAAGAGTTGAAGAGCGGCGCGGCCGGCGATGCAACCAAAAAATTGCGCGAGCGGCTGCTGTACGACGACGGCGCGCGCACCGACGAGCAGGGCAGGCCTGTTGACCGCTATGGAGATCCTATCAAGCCGGATGGCGAAGACGACTGCAAGGGGCTGAACAGGCCGCCGCACAGCCACGCCCGAGGCGGCCTGTCCGATGAGGATGCGAGCCGCCGTTACGGCGCGTCCGTTCAGGCGCACGGCACGGCCGCCGCTCCGTCCGGCGAAAGCGGCGGCATTGCCGGCGTGCCCGTTAAACACTTGGGCATTCTGCTGGTCCTTCTGGCTATCGCCTTTGTCGGCTGGCTTTTTCGCGCCGAGGTGCGGGGGGTGGCCGCATGGGGCATGGCCCTGGCGCGGGGCGAAAATGCGCGGTTGGACGCCAACGCGCCTGGTCTCTCGCGGCTGCTGCATATGTATAAGCCTTATTCCAGAGAAGAATTTCTGGCGCTCTGTTGCGGCGGCGACCTGGAATCCGTGCGCCGCGTCCTTGAAAAACAACCCGAGCTGCAACAGCCGGGGCCGGGGGGCGAGACTTTGCTGCACGCCCTGGCCGGCAGCAATGCCGATCCCAAAGTGCTGGCGTTCGTGGCGCGTGGAAGCGGCGGTGCGGCGCAGCTCAACGCCAGGGACCAGGCAGGCCGCACCCCGTTGCACCTGGCCGCGGCTTCCGACAGCGACTGCGCCGTGGCGCTGACCCTGCGCGGCCTGGGGGCCGACCCTCTGGTTCGGGACAAGGACGGCCGCACGGCCGTGCGGGTCCTGCTCGAAAACTGGGGGGGCATGCCCCGTTCGATCACCCGCGAGGAACGCGGCAAGTTCGACAAATACGGCTACCGTGTTCGCGATCCCTTTGGCAGAGAGAAAAACGCGTCGAAATTCGTCAGCATCGCCAGCCAGGTGGATGGGTTGGAAGGCAAGCGCTACTTCACCCTGCTGGCGGAAGCGAGAATCAGGGCGCGCGACGCGGGCGTGACGTTGCCTATGGCCGCCGGCGACGTGGTGGGGCCGCCGCCCGATCCCATGGCCGACATTATGCGGAACGTGAATGACCCCATGGGGCGGAGCAGGGAAAAGGCCGCGCCGCTATGGAAGAGCCTGTCCCTGCGGGAAGGGTCCGGTGCGGCCATGGCCAAGCTGAAATGTCTGCTGCCCGAGGCCTACCCCGGCAGCATCGGTTATTTTTCGACCCTCCTTGACGACACGCGTGGCACCGGAGCGGCACAGAAGGGCGAAGCGCCTCTGAGCCAGGAGTGGGGGGGCTGGGACATTCCTCCGGCCGCCCGGCTGGCTCTGCTCATGCAAGCTCTGCGCGAGCGCCTGCCTCAGAAGCAGACCGGCCCCAGGCCGCCTTTTGCCGGTTCCGACGCGGCCACGAACGCCGCCCTGGCTTCAGTGCGCGAGCGGGGCGACAGCGCGGATGCCAGAGACCCCCTGCTGCTGGCCTGGCTGCTGCTGGACAGCGAAGACGGCCAGCGGCCCGCCAGCATCGGCAAAAAAAACCTGCGGCTGGATATCTCGGCGGCGGATCTGGAAAAGGACCCCTCCAGGCCCGGAGACGAAAAAAAGAACAGAGAGGAACTGTCCAACCTGCGCGCCCTGCGCGCGGCCCTGCCGCCGGAACTGTGGCGCGGCGCCGGACAGGTGCTGGTGGCGTCGGCCTATGCGGCGGAAAAACGCGGCGAGCGATTTCTGATGCTGCCCAAAAACGTCAAGGAGGCGGGCGGCCCGGATTTCATACGCACCTGGGGCTGCCTTGACCGTAAGGACCAGTCCGCGCCCCTGACGCGGGTGTTGGACCTGTCCGCCGGGGCTGATCCGGACCTGGCCGCGGCCATGGTCGCTCTGGTGCTGCGTTCCGGCCCGCGGAGCGCGGTCCGGGACAAAGACGGCACATCACCGTTGGAATACGCCCGTAAAAAGGGCGCACCGGCCTCCGTGCTGGCTCTGCTGGAAAAGGCCCCGCAAGCCCCCGCGACGGTCGCGCCGGAAGTTCCCGCGCCCAAGGCCGCGCCCGAGCGGCCGGGTCCCGGTTCGCCGGGCGGCTCGCAGCGCTCCCTGCGTATCTGATGTTTGCGGAAATATGAGGAAATGCCTTGCCCTATATTGGCGGGGCGCGTATGGAATGGCTTTGTCTTCCGGGATGCCCCGCGTCCCGTCAATCACATGTAACGACAGCGAGATGAGACAATGGCTGAGCAAACGAAAGGCAACTGGAAAATTTGGGCGCTCGTTGCGGTGCTGGTGGCCGCGGGGGGCGGATATTTCGCCAAGATGTACATGGAAAAGAAGATGGCCTCCGATATTGAGCAGACTCTGGCCAATATGCCCGGCGGCTTCGTCCTGAAAGCCGAAAATATCGGTGTGGACGTTTTTTCCAAATCCGCCGTGCTGACAAAGATAACCGGCTCCGGCAAAATCGAGGGCGACACGATAACCGTGTCCGTGGATTCGGCCGAGGGCAGGGGGCTCAACCTGAGCGCGTTCAAAGAAAAGGGTGTGACCAGTTTGGCCGACTCCCTGGTTCTGCGCAATGTGAAGGCTGCCGGGCCTGGCGTCGATTTTTCCGCTGGCCTGTACCAGCTTGAAAAGGTTCGGGGCGATTTCGTGGCCATTGCCGAACAGAGCATTAAACTGTGGGGCATCATCCGCGCCGGGCAGGCCGCTTCTGAAGCGAAGGACACGGCCGCGTCGAAAAAGGCCCAAGCGGACCTGCTGGCCGCCGTACGCGACGGCGCTTTCAGCGACGCGCTGGGCAGCCTGCACATGGGCAAGGCCCGGGTGGAAAAGTACGCGGTGACCATGAAACTGGCTTCGACCAAGTATCCGGACGCCCCAAAGATCGCGCTGCGCATGGATTATTCCGAGGGCACGGACTATTCCGTCACCCACTACGGCCCCATGATCGGGCGCGGCCTGGTGGTAGAAATGAACGACAAGCCGCTGGTCAGCCTGGAAGAGCTGAGCCTGAAAAGTATGGACATGCCGGCGTACAAGGATCTGATGAAAATGGGCGAAGCCGGTTCCAAGCCTTCGTTCAAGGCCGTGAAAATGTCCATGCAGGACCTGCGGGTGAAAAAGCTGAACATCACTCTGCCCATGGAAGGGCAGGAAACGATCAGCCTGGACGACCTCAATTTCGGCTTCAGCCTGGATCAGGGCGCGGGCGCGGTGGCTTTGAAGGTCGACCGGCTTGACCTGCCCACGGCCCTGCTGACCAGGGACAACCCCATGGCCCTTATGGTGCAGGATCTGTTGCCGCAGCGCACGTTGTTGAACAAGGACGTGGACATCGTCGTCACGAGCAAGGAAAACGATGTAGCCGACGTTTCGATAAAAAAGCTGAACGCCTCGGTCAAAGACCTGGGCGCGGTCGCGCTTTCCGGCGACGTGCTGGATATCGACGTGGCCGGCGGCCGCACTGAATCACTGGTCCGCAAGCTGGATCTTGCCCTGACGGACGGCGGTTTTGTGAAAATAGGCCTTGCCGTGCGTGCCATGATGGACGGCAGCGGCGATCCCGACGCCGTGCGCGCGAGCCTGATCGACCAGATTGAAGCCCAGCGCGCCATGTTGCCCAACCAGACGCTGAAGGACGTAAACATCGCCCTGACAGAGTTTCTCAAACAGCCCGGCGGCACCGTCCGCCTGGTAGTGGCCCCGGAAAAGCCCGTTTCGGTGCGCGGCGTGCGCCGCCTGATCATGTCCGACACGGCCAAGCTCGGCATCTCGTCTTCGTTTACGCCGGGAAAATAGGCGGCGGCGTCTGAAATGCATGGGGGACTTTGTCCCCCGCGCCGCCCGGCAGGGCATGACGCCTCTGCGCACCCCTTGCGCGCATCCGGAAGCGGGTGCGCGTTTTGGCTTTTGCTCTCATGATGAGAGAAATTCAAAAGCCAGGGCTGCCCCGGCAAATGTTTTTTTGCCCGCTGCCGGCGTCAGACTCTTCCCGTGCGAAACTTATGCATGTCCTGATACATTTCGTTCCGCCCGGAGCTCGTCTTGCTTGCAGCGAACAAAAATTCTCATTAATCAACACATTCCTGAATATAACATTTTTTATATGTGAATCATATTTATGTTCTACAGAGTGGTTATGAAATTTCTGTAGAATATAGTTTATGCTATTTTGTAAAAGATCGTAGTCCATCATTGATAATTACTATGGTTTTGTAGTATGGCAACTATACTGGATTCAAATGTTTTTCTGCCGCGCACAAGTGCGGCAGGAGCATTTTTACAGATGCGGCGGGCAGAGGGTTTTGGATTATTTATCAGCGCAAGGAGGGGTTATGCGCTTTCTCGAGAACATGAAAGTCGGCAGCAAAATTGTCTTTCTGGCTGTTGTTTTGTTGATTTTTATGGCTCTGAACGCCTGGCTCGGCGTCTGGTCCGCGAATACCCTCAATACGCAGCTCAATCTTTTGTACAGCGAAGATCTGCAGGGGGTCAGTGCTGCCAAAGAAGCCAACATTCAGTTCCTTTCCGCCTCGCGAGCCCTGCGTAATATGGCTTTGTACGTCGCCAAGAAAGATTCGGCGGCTACCAGACAGTATGAGGCCAATTACGAACGCTTTACCAAGGCCATGTGGCAGGAACTGGAAAAGGCCGGCAAGCACGCCCTCAGCGCGGCGGGCAAAAAAATACATGCGGACACGGTGGCGGCCGTGCGGAAGTCGGAAGCGCTGCAACGTGAAAACATCAAACGGGTGAAGGACGGGGTGGAATTCGCCCCTCTGATTGAAGCGATCACTGCAGCCCGGCCTGATGAAAACAAAGCCGGCGATATGATGACCGAGCTGATGAAAAGCATGGACGCCGAAGGCCACCAGCGTTCAATCGGCACCAACGCGTTGTACGACCGTTCGCTGTATCTCAGCCTGGGCCTCTTCGCGCTGGCGCTGCTTCTCGGTCTGCTGCTCAGTTTGCTGATCAGGCGGGCCATCGCTGCTCCTCTGATCAGCGTGGCGGACAAGGCCACCCGGGTAGCGGGGGGAGACCTGAATCAGGAATTCAATTTCCAGCGTTCCGATGAAATCGGGGTTCTGTCCACCGCTTTGGAGAAAATGGTCGTCAATCTGCGCGCCCGTATAGCGGAGGCGGAACAAAAAAGCCGCGAAGCGGAAGCGCAAAGCAAAAAAGCCATGCAGGCCATGAACGAAGCCCAGGCGGCCAAAGACAAGGCCGAAGCCGGCCAGCGCGCGATTCTTCATGCGGCCGAGAATGTGGAGCAGGTGGTGAACCGGCTTTCGGCGGCGACCGAAGAGCTTTCCGCCCAGGTGGAAGAGTCCAGCCGGGGTACGGATATTCAGCGCGATCGCGTATCCAGTTCCGCGACAGCCATGGAAGAGATGAATTCAACCGTGCTTGAAGTTGCGCGCAATGCCGGGGTCGCGTCCGAAGGCTCCGAACGGGCCAGAAGCAAGGCCAGAACCGGCGAAGATATCGTTCGCCAGTCCATCAAGGCCATCGGCGATGTGCAGCACGATACGCTGGAACTGAAAAAAAATATGGAAGATCTGGGCCGCCAAGCCGAATCCATCGGCACGATCATGACGGTGATTTCCGATATTGCGGATCAGACCAACCTGCTGGCGCTCAACGCGGCCATTGAGGCAGCCAGGGCCGGCGAGGCAGGCCGGGGGTTCGCGGTGGTGGCGGACGAAGTGCGCAAACTGGCGGAAAAGACCATGACCGCCACCAAACAGGTGGGCGACGCCATCCGCGGCATCCAAAGCGGCACCCGGCAAAGCATTACCGCTGTCGAACGCACGACCGGCAATCTTGATTCCGCGACAGGTTTGGTGAAGAGGTCCGGAGAATCCCTGGCGGAAATCGTCCAGGAGTCTGTGCAGACAGCCGATCAGGTGCGCAACATCGCCACCGCATCCGAAGAACAGTCCGCCGCCAGCGAAGAGATTACCCATTCGCTGGAAGAGATAAACCGCATGGCCGGCGAAACGGCGTCCGCCATGCAGCAGTCCGCCCAGGCGGTTTCAGACCTGGCCAGTCAGTCGCAAGAACTGCAGCGCCTGGTCAACAAGTTGCGCGAGGGCTGATAAACATCTTTGGCCCTCCGGACCGACGCCGGCGGCATTCATTGCCGCCGGTGGGCGCGGAGCGAGCGCGCCTTTACAAACACCGGCTGCGGGGTTTGGCATCAATTTGAGACGGGCTTTTAGCGCCACAGCGCGACAAGCCCGGCGGTTGTTTTTGTTCGCGGTGTTTCGGG
>JAVBRE010000096.1:0-8309 GCA_031548325.1 Desulfovibrionaceae bacterium | reverse complement strand
TTTGAAATTATACACTTGAAGTCTCGTAACGGCACAGAAGTAAGCCCATACCCATGCGAAATTACAAAGGTAAACGCCCCGCTGCGCGGGCATCCGCTACGCGTCTGCCGAGCCCTTTCAAAGTGAAATTGCTCTAGGGGGCTGAAGCGCCGTTCTTTATCTACGCCCAGCGGCTGACGGCCGGATGCGGCAGGCTGCGCAGCGCTTCCTGCACTTGATCGCGTTTGGCCGTGCCCGCCCCGACCTCGCCTACCACGATACCCGCCGCGTAATTGGCCAGCACGCAGGCGTCCAGCACTTCAAGCCCGGCCGCAAGGGCCAGGCCCAGCGTGGCAATAACCGTATCCCCCGCGCCGGTGACGTCAAAAACGCTGAGCGCCGTGGTGGGAATATGCCAGATTTCGCCGCTGCCCAGAAACAGAGCCATGCCCTGCGCTCCCAGAGTGGTAAGCAGCCGTTCGCAGCCGAGCTGCCGCATGATGACCCGGCCCGCGCGTATGATTTCCGCCGGGTTGTTTACCGGTAGATGCGCTCCTTCGCCTGTTTCTTTGGTGTTGGGCGTCAGGATGTACGCCCCGGCGTAGAGAGAGAAGTTTTGCGGCTTGGGGTCGACCAGCACCAGCGGCGGGGAAAGACGTTCTGCCGTCAGAGCGCGCAAGTTCCGCATGAACGCGGGACAGACCAGACCCTTGCCATAATCGGAAATGACGAGCACGGGGTACTCGTCCAGCAGGGTCCGCAAACGGCTCGTCAGTTGTTCGACATCGGCCTCGGCCAGCGGGTCGGCTTTTTCATGGTCAATACGCAGCATTTGCTGGCCTCTCGCCAGCACCCGCGTTTTGACGATGGTCGGCCTGTCGGACGCCGTCTGCAAGTGGGAGAGAACACCTTCGTCGGCCAGAACCGCCCGCAGCGCTTCACCCTTGGCGTCGTCTCCGCAGATGCTGAGCAAATGCGCGGCACCGCCCAGGGCTTTGATGTTACGGGCCACGTTGCCAGCCCCGCCAACCAGCAGGCGGCTTTCCTGCACCCGGACCACGGGAACGGGCGCTTCCGGAGAAATGCGTTCCGCATCGCCGATCAGATACTCGTCCAACATGACATCGCCGACGATAAGCACCTTGCCGGAACCTAAGCGTTCGGCGGCGGCGGCAAGGTGGCCGGCGTCAAAGGAGTACGCGGCGTTCACGCGCTTCCTTCCGTCAGGCCAAGGCGGGCAAGCAGGGAGTTTAGTTCTTTCTTTGACGCGTACCGCACGCTGATGCGGCCCTTATGTTCCTTGCCGCTGACAGTGACGGGCAGAGCCAGGAGCGCGCGCAGTTTTTTTTGCAGAGCGCGAGCTTCTTCACTACGCGCTTCCCGCGCGGTCCGTGTTTTTTGGGGACCGTTCACCGCTTCGTCCGGCCCGTCCGGCATACTGCCGCTTTCTTTCCAAGACGCGGCAAGGCTTTCGGCTTCGCGTACGGTAAGATGTTCGCGCGAGATGCGAAAACGCAGTTTTTCCTGGCTGGTTGGGTCGTTGACCATGAGCAGAGCTCTGGCGTGTCCGGCGGTTATTTTACCTTCCGCCAGATCCTGGCGGGCGCTTTCGGGTAAAGAGAGCAGGCGCAGGGTGTTGGCCACGGCCGAACGGCTTTTGCCCAGGCGCTGGGCCAGATCGTCCTGACTGAGACTGAATTCCTCTTTCAGGCGAAAAAAGCCCTGAGCCTCTTCCATGGGGGTCAGGTCTTCACGTTGCAGGTTTTCCATCAGGGCCACGACCAGAGTTTCCTGGTCCGAAAGCTCGCGGACGACAACCGGCACTTCCGACAGGCCCGCCAGTTTGCTGGCCCGCCAGCGGCGTTCGCCGGCGATGATTTCGTAGCGTGAACCGCCGGCCACAGGCCGAACCAGGATGGGTTGCAGCACTCCCTGCGTTTTGATGGAGGCAGCCAATTCCTCAAGCTGCGCGTCGGAAAAATTACGTCGCGGCTGCTGCGGATTGGGGGACAACGAAGATACGGACACTTTTTGGGTTTCCGCTCCGGCTGTTATATCGCGACCGCTTTTGAACAGCGTTTCGAGGCCTCTGCCGAGTCCTCTCGATACGGTATTCATATATTCTCCTTACACGGGGCGCAGCCCGTTGCGCCAAAGGCGCGTCCGCTCTCTCGCGAGATGGAAGGGGGCGCAAGCGCCAGAGAAAGAAGGCGCGGACCTCAGTCCGCTCCCTCCTTGCGCGGCTTGCGCAATACGACTTCTTTGGCCAGGGCCAGGTAAGAGTCGGCGCCCTTGGATTTGATGTCATAATGGATAATGGACTTGCCGTGGCTGGGGGCTTCAGAAAGGCGAACATTGCGGGGCACCACCGTCTCGAACAGATGGTCGGGAAAACATTTGCGCACCTCGTTCTTTACCTGGCGGGCCAGCTTGTTCCGCACGTCGTACATGGTCAGGGCCACACCCAGCAGGCTTAATCCGGGGTTGAGGCGCTTTTTGACCAAATCGAAAGTCTGCAACAGCTTGACGATGCCTTCCAGCGCAAAAAACTCGCACTGCAAAGGAATAAGCAGTTCACGCGCGGCGCACAGGGCGTTCAGCGTGATCAGCCCCAGCGAGGGCGGGCAGTCGAGAATGATGTATTCAAAATCCGCTTCAATGGTTTTGAGCAGATCGCCCAAAAAATATTCGCGGCCGATCTTGTCCACCAGTTCCAGTTCGACGGCTACAAGATCCGTGGTGGAAGGGAGTACCGTCAGATAAGAGCTGGCGGTCTGACGTAACGCGGACTTGGCTGCGCCCGGGTTGAAAAAGGTCGTGTATAAATTGGGGCTGCCAGACTCAAGGTCAATGCCCAGCCCGCTGGTGGAGTTGGCTTGCGGGTCGCAATCAACCAGCAGCACCTTTTTCTCCATGACTGAAAGGGACGCGGCCAGGTTGATGGCCGTGGTTGTTTTGCCCACGCCGCCCTTTTGGTTCGCTACCGCAATGATTCGCGCCACAGAAGGCTCGCTTTGCTGAAGGATTGTTTCACGTGAAACGTCGTGATGTGCTAGTTACGGCAGTAGCCGTAAAATTGTCAACAGCAAAACGCGAGACCATTATCTTTTGATGGTTTCACGTGAAACAAAAGGCGGGAGAATGTCGCAATGGGCTACTGCCCGTAGTAGTCGCGATACCATGACACAAAATGGGGGATGCCGACCTCGATCGGGGTGGCGGGCGCAAAGCCGACGGCCTGCGCCAGGTCGCTGATATCGGCATAGGTGGCGGCAACGTCGCCGGCCTGCATGGGCAGTAAAACCCGTTCGGCCTTTTTGCCCAGAGCGTCTTCCAGCACGTCAATGAAGCGGGTCAGTGACACGCTGTTGTTGTTGCCTATATTATAAATGCGATAGGGAGCGGGGCTGGATGAGGGGGCAGGGACCGCGCCGTTCCATGCGGGATCGGGCGCCGCCGGGCGCATAAGCGCCCGCATGACCCCGTCGACGATATCGTCAATATATGTGAAGTCACGCTGCATATTGCCGCCGTTGAACACCTGTATGGGTTTTCCTTCCAATATGGCTTTGGTGAAAAGAAAAAGCGCCATATCGGGTCTGCCCCAAGGGCCGTATACGGTAAAAAAACGGAGTCCGGTCGAAGGGATAGAGTAGAGGTGGCTGTAAGCATGGGCCATCAGCTCGTTGCTTTTTTTGGTGGCCGCGTACAGACTGACGGGGTGGTCCACGTTGTGATTCACGGAAAAGGGCATTGCGGTGTTCAGTCCGTAGACGGAACTGGATGAGGCGTAGACCAGATGTTCTACGGGATGACGCCGACAGCCTTCAAGAATATCGGCAAAGCCGACCAGGTTCGACTGCACATATGCGCCGGGATTTTCCAGGCTGTAGCGCACGCCGGCCTGGGCCGCCATGTGCGCCACATGGGTAAAGGCGCTGCGGGCAAAAAGGGCTGCCATGCCGTCCGTGTCCGCCACATCAAGGGGAAAGAAGCGAAAGTTCGCGCAAGGCGTCAAAAGATCAAGACGGCTTTGTTTCAATTCCGGGCTGTAATAGGGATTCAGGTTGTCGATGCCCACAACTTCGTGCCCTGCTTTCAGCAGCGCTCGAGCCAGATGAAAACCAATGAAACCGGCCGCTCCGGTAACCAGTACGTGCATATTCAGGCTCTCTTTGTCATAGGGCAAGGGGATGCAGCATTGCCAGCAAAAAAGAAACAGTCGTCGCCGCCTGGGCAGGATTCCGCGACAGGTCCGCGGTATCCGGCACGGATACGACCAGCTTGCCTTCGACCATGAGCTGATTGAAAGGCGCAAGGGCCGCATCGCCAAGACCAATGTCCGCCAGGGCTTTTTTTCCGGAAACAATCAGCACGCGGGGGGCAAGCCGCGCAAGGCCCGCCGCAAAGAGGGCGGGGTTCGAACGCAAAAGGTTGTGCGCGGCCGGATCCGGCAGGGCGCAAGGCCAGAAAGCGCTGCTTCCTCTGGGCAGATTCAATTCCGCAATAATCTTGCGGAAAAGCGCCCCCCGGGTGGAAGGGCCGCTCAGTCCCGCCAGATCCAGCCCCAATTCATGATAGGTCCAGATCACGGGGGCCGGGCTGGTTTTCAGAAAGCGCTCGGACCAGGCGGACGGCCAGTCCCGCGGGTCGGCGGGCACGGCATCGCGGGAGGCAAAGGCGGACACGGCGGGAACGGTTGCGCCCTGTCCGCCCGGCGTTTGCCGGGTTTTGTTGGTGGATGCGGCCTGGGGGCGCGGCGCGGGGGGCTGCGGATCGCCGCCTTTAGCCGGGCCGGAAGAAGACGCGGAAGGTCCGCCAGGCGCGGCCAAAGGCTCAACCTGCATTGCGGTTCGCGGCCCCGTCAGATCAACGGGACCGTCCGCCAGCAGGTGCGTCAGGCCCGCTCCGGCCCAGGGCCGCAAAGATTCCACAAGGGTTACAGACGTAACAGCCAATCGTATATTCTCCAGGCCAGATCGGGTTTGGACATGGACGGCCAATATTCCCGGCCGCCCGCGCGGTCCGCCACAAAGACCGTGTTGTCGGGCGTCGTGAAACTGGCAAGCAGATTGCCCACAACCATGTCCGCGTTCTTTTCCGCAAGCTTGCGCAGGGCGGCCTCTTCAAGGTTTTCGCTCTCGGCGGCAAAACCCACAACCCGTTGTCCCGATTTTTTTGAACTTGCCAGGGTCTTCAGAATGTCCGGGTTCTGGGTGAAGGCTATACGCAATCCTTCCGCAGCGGCGGCTGCTTTTTTGAACTTGCCGCTGCCCCACTTTTCCGGCGCGAAATCCGCCACGGCGGCGGTGAACACGCCCATATCCATGCCCGGCCACAGGTCGTTCGCCGCGGCGAACATATCCCTGGCGCTGGTCACATCATGGCGGACGACGCCTCTCGGCAGCCAGGGGGAACCGGGGTTGCCGCCGGGACCGGCCACCGCGTGCACCGTTGCGCCGCGTACATACGCGGCCAGCGCCATAGACGCGCCCATGGTGCCGGTGGAGGGGTTGCTCCAGAAGCGAATGCCGTCCCAATGTTCACGGGTGGCGCCCAGTGTTATCAAAACCTTTTGACCCTGCATGTCCTGAGGGGAAACCGCCCTCAGCGCCGCAAGATAGATGTCTCGCGTATCGGCCATGCGGCCCGTGCCCTCGTCCATGCAGGCCACTCTGCCGGAGACCGGCTCCACCAGAATATGCCCGCGGCTGCGCAGCTTCGCCCAGTTTTCCTGGGTGGCGGCGTTGGCCCACATGCGCGGATTCATGGCCGGAGCCAGCACCAGAGGGCCGGAAAAAGCCAGGGCCTGGCAGGACAGAATTTCGTCCCCCAGGCCATGGGCCAGCCGGGCCAGGGTCGTGGCGCTGGCCGCGACAATGGCGAAAGCGTGAGAAGATTCTCCGGGCGTCAGATGCGGAAAGACGTCGCGGTCCACATCCTGCGCTCCTTCAGGAAACATGGCGGAATAAACCGGGGACGCCCCCAGAGCTTCAAAAGCGAGAGGGGTCAGAAAGCGCTGCGCAGAACCCGTCAGAGTCGCGCCCACATCCAGTCCGGCGTCGCGCCAACGGCGGACAAGGTCCAGAGCCTTGTAACAGGCGATGGAACCGCAAACGCCAAGATGCAGGCGCTTGCCGGTAAAACGGGTAAATTTCAGATGGCTGTCCATGTTCCCTCCATAGCCGTGCAACCGGACTGTAGCAAAAGGAGGTCCGCCCGGCTAGCGGCCGTATAAGGCCGGAACAATTTCAATATGAAATTGCCCGGCAGACGCGAAGCGGATGCTCGCGAAGCGTGCCGTTTATATTTTTAATTTCACATGGTTCTATGCTGAAACTGATACCATTTGCCAAATTTTCATTGCAAAAGCGAAATGCTTTCAAAATACGAAAAAGCCGGACCCGCAGGGCCGGCTTTTCTGAAAAGGGCTGGCAACGCATCACGGTAAACCGTGCAGTCGCCCGGAATAGCAGCTATTTGCTCAGACTAGTTGAAGCGGCGGAAAACCCGCCCGCCGGATAGGTCTGTACCCCGCCGGAAGACGATACAGGCGCGCTGGGCGCGGGGTCGGCCGCCGGAGCCGGGGTGATGTGATGCACCGCGCCGTCGGGCAGCCGGGGCGAGACAAAGACCAGCATGTCGGTGTATAGCATGCCTTCGCTGATATACAGGGCGCAGATGCGGTCGGCGCGCTCGAAGACCTGTATGGACCGCTGGGCGCGGAACACCGAACGCAGAGTCCAGCCGTCGCGCAGCATGTAGCGCTGCATCACCGTGATCAGCGAGCCCATTTCCACCCGGCCGGAGAAAAGCTGGATGCCCAGCTTGAGCCCGTCGGCGGTATAGGTGATAAAGGTGTCCTTGTTGGAAACGCTCATGTCCACGGGGATGGCGATATCCGGAAACTGATCGTAATAATAGTCGCGGTTGGGGGTCGAGCCGGGATTCGACGCGGTGTCGGATGAAGCGCCCGAACCGGCGCAGCCCGCCAGAACCAGGATCATCAGGCACAAACAGAGAATACGGCGCATGGCGAAACCTCGTGAGGGTCAAAGGGTCGTAACCGCAAGGCAGCGGCTGTAAGTTCTGCCATAAAGAATCATCTTACAAGTCAAGATTTTTTTTAGAATTTGTCAAGAGAAATATGTCTAGAGAACAACAAATACCGACGGATTTCAGTCTAAAAGGATACCGTTTTCCCCTGCCGTCAGAGCTGATCGCGCAAGAGCCGCCCGCCAGGCGCGGCGAATCGCGCCTTCTGGTTCTTGATCGCGCGTCAGGCCGTCTTACAGTTACGCGCTTTGCCGCTCTTGCGGATTTTGCGCCGCCGGGGCTGATGGTGGTCAACAATTCCAAAGTGGTGCCGGCCCGTGTGTTCGGCAAGCGTGAAAGCGGCGGCAGAGTGGAATTTTTGCTGACCACGCCCCTGCCCCAGGTGCGCGCCGTTGCGGAAGAAAATGGCCTGCAATGTGCGAAGGTGACCTGTCTGCTCCGCTCTTCAAAAAAAGTGCGGCCCGGCGAAACCGTATACCTGGCCGAGGACTTTTACGCCGAGGTCGCCGCGCGTGAAGATTACGGGCGCTGCACGGCGTATCTGCACTGGAAAGGAGAACTGCCCAAACGCCTGCACGAAGCCGGAGTGCTGCCTTTGCCGCCCTATATCCGGCGGCCGCAGTCCGCGGCGGACGCCGAACGCTATCAGACCGTGTACGCCAGAGAAGACAAAAGCGGCTCGATGGCCGCGCCCACAGCCGGGCTGCATTTCACGGCGGATCTGCGTGCGGAGCTTGTGCGGGCGGGTTTCAAATGGGCGGAAGTGACGCTGTATGTGGGCTACGGCACCTTCAGCCCTGTGCGCTGCGCGGATATTCGCGAGCATGCCATGCATGCGGAGTATTGCGAAATTTCGGCGGAAAGCGCAGCGGCCATTGCGGAAGCAAAACAGGCGGGCAAGGCGGTCACCGCCGTGGGGACCACCAGCGCGCGCGCCCTGGAAGGGGCCTTTGCCCGCAACGGGGTTATAGCGCCCTTTTCCGGCTGGACCGATATCTTTTTATACCCCGGCAGGCCGATCAAGGTTGTGGACCACCTGTTGACCAATTTTCATCTGCCCGAATCCTCGCTCTTGATGCTGGTTTCCGCTTTCGCCGGGCGGCAGCGGATTCTGGACGCCTACAGCCGGGCGGTTGCGGAACGTTTTCGTTTCTTCTCCTACGGCGACGCCATGCTGATTATGTACAACCTTCTGACGGGGCGCCGCCCCTTCAGACTTCCCCGGCAAGGGGCCTGAGGCCCCTTGACCCCGCATCAGGGTCAAGGCATGGTTA
>JAVBRE010000030.1:0-9933 GCA_031548325.1 Desulfovibrionaceae bacterium | reverse complement strand
GCCGAAATCAAAATCTGACGAAGCATCACGGCAAACTGAGCCGCTGCCGTCTTGCTTTTCACACCGTTTGGTGGGATACAGGCGAACCATCGTCTTTTGGATAGAGAAAATATTATGGATGAAATAAGCGCAGTTCCCGCGCCGGACGAGCCCGCGGCGGCATCTTTGGGCCGCGGCGGCCCGCCGCCGCGCCTGACCCGCGCGGCTCTTTGCCGCCTTGCGGAAGGGGGAGATCTGTCCGGGGACGCCTGGAGGGTCTCTTTCGAATACCTGGGGCTGCGTCCGGACGCGGCGGCCTGGGGCGACTTCTGGCGACGCATGCTGCTGCTCTGCGGCGCGCTCTTTCTGGCTTCCGGCGTCATTTTTTTCATCGCCTGGAACTGGGCGGACATGCATCGTTTCGCTCGCCTGGGCCTGATGCAGGCCGTTGTCGCCGGAACGGCGCTGCTCGCCCTGTGGCGGGGGCCGGACAGCCTGGAAGGGCGCGTCTCACTGCTGGCCTGCGCCCTTTGCGTGGGACCCATGCTGGCCGTGTTCGGCCAGACCTACCAAAGCGGGGCCGAGCTTTGGGAACTCTTTCGGGTCTGGGGCCTGGTCATTGCGGCCCTGGCTCTGGTCGGGCGTCAGGCCGGGCTCTGGCTGACGGCCTGGGTTGTGGGCAACCTGGCCGTCATGATGTATCTGGGCCGGTCTTTTCGCGACCCGGGAGAAATGCTGCTCTGGTTCGGCTTTTTGCCGGAATATTTGCTGGCCCAGTTTTTGGCCCTGGCCGCCTGGGAAGGAGCCGCCCGGCTGTGGGGAAGTCGTCCGCAGCATGCCTGGCTGCGCGTGCGCTGGCTGCCCCGCCTTTTTGCCTTCGCCCTGTCGGCCAACCTGACCTGGCTGCTCTGCCTGCGCATCGTCGACAGCTACCATGCATATCCGGGAAATTTTCTCTATCTGCCCCAGGAACCGACGTACTGGCTGCTCTATGGCCTCTGCCTGGCCGGGGCCTGGCTGTGGCACCGCCGCAGGAACCCGGACCTGTTCATGCCGGCCTGCGGCGTCGCCAGCCTTGCCTGTCTGCTGGTGGCTCTGCTGATCAGGGCGCGTTTTTTCTTTACCCTGGACGCCTTCAGCTTTTTCGCCTGGGGCATGGTCCTGGTGGGCCTGACCTGGGCCGTGGGCAAGACTTTGATCTTTCTGCAGCGCGCCATGGAACGGGAAGCAGAAGGCAGGGCCGACGGCCTTTCCGGCGATGTTTCCTCTTTTTTTTCGCCCGCGCGGGAAAAGGGCTGGGCGGAACTTTGGGCGCATCTGCGCTTTTTGGGCCTTGTGCCTGAAGACACGGCGCCGCCCGCGTCTTCGCCCGCATCGCCGCCCTGGTACGTGCAGGCTCTGCTGGCCGGCGGCGGCTGGGTGGCCGCGTTGCTGTTCATCGTTTTTCTGGGGCTTTTTCTATATATGAGCCTCGGTTATCGCGATTCATTCGAGGGGCCGCTGCTGGTGGAATCCGTCATCGTTCTGGCGTTTGCCGGATTCTGCATGCGGCGGGCGCATTTTTTCGCGCGGCGCTTCGGGTTTGCCGCCGCCCTGGCCGGGGCGGGCGGCGCGGCCGCAGCCTTGTGCATGCTGAGCGAAAGCGCGCGGCACTGGGCTCTCTTCGCCGCCATTCCTCTGGCCCTGACCCTGCCGCTGATGCGCAGCGCGTCCTACCGCTTTGTGGCTGCCTTGTTTCTGGCCGTGCTGCTGCCGGTCTGGTTCGGCTCGGTCCTGTCGGAATGGGGCCGGGGCGAGGGAACGCGCAACCTGTGGCTGTATCTGGGTTTCTGCTCGGCATGGTGGGCGACATTCGCGGGCTGCATGGCCCAAGCGTGGCTGCGTGAAGAGTTCTGGCGCGCGAAAGGCGAGGGCAGATCCGAACTGATAGCTCCCGTGCTTTGCGGTGCGTACGCGGGGCTGCTGATATTCCTGATAATCGCTTTTTCCGGGCGTGTTGATTCTTCGTTCGCGCGCTATCTCTTTCTGTCGCCGGGCCCGGCGGGTCTGGGGGCCGGAGCGGGTTTCACCTGGCTGGTCTGGCGTTTGACCGAAGGCTCGGGCAACAGGCCCCTGCGCATGGCGCTGACGGCTCCGGCCGCGTTGCTGCTGCCTTTGGGCTGGTATCTGCCGGGCGTGGGGGCTGCCGTTTTCGGGCTGGGTCTGGCCCGGTACCTGTCCAGTCCGGTCATGCTGGGCGCGACGGGTTTTTTCCTTTTTGCCTACATGGTCTATTACTACTATTATCTCGGACTTTCCCTGCTGCACAAATCCCTGACGCTGGCCGTCGTGGGTCTGGTTCTACTGGCCGCCGGGTTCGGGATCAAGGTTTTGACAGGCCGCATCGCGGCCGCGAAACCCGCCCCGGCGAGCGGTGCGGCGGTTTCGGAGAACAGCCGTGCGTAATATGCTGTTGTGGCGCAAAGCCTGGGTGTTGGCGGTCATTTGCCTGCTGCTGGCCGGATTCAACTGGTCCGTCGCGCAGAAGGAAGGCCTGCGCGCCAACGGACGGGAAGTGCTGCTGCCCCTCGCTCCCGTGGATCCGCGCGCCCTTCTTATGGGCGACTATATGGCTCTTGAGTACAGCATGAATGAAGAAGTTACCGCCGCCTTGCGTTCCGTGTACGGCGCGGATCGTGATCGGCGCCGGGACATGCCGCGCTCTTCCTGGCCGGCGGAGGGTCTGGCGATCGTGCGGATTACCGGAGAGCCGACCCGTGTCGCCGGACGGCGAGCGGGGCAGGAGACGGCGCCGGCCGGCACGGCGTTTTTTATGCGTCTGGATGACGGCAGGCCCCTGGCGGCGGACGAATGCCGCCTGTTCTACCGTGTGCACGGAAAGCGCGCCCATGTCGCCGCGGGAGCGTTCTATTTTCAGGAAGGGCACGGCGCCGTTTATGAACGGCAGGCCCGGTACGGGCTGCTTCGTTTGGGCATGGACGGTAAAAATCTGCTGACGGGTCTGGCCGATGCCGAAGGCAGGCCCCTTATGCGGCCGGCGGAGAAAAAAGACGATGCGCGGCAGTGAGTTCGTGCGGCTTGAGCCGCGGCGATTTTGCTTTACGCTGCACGTCCTGTCTGCTATGGCAAAAGAATCGGTTTTGCGTCCGGAAGATAGTGCGTATTCAGGCGGCGAAGGGTACGCCGGTATCGGGTTGGGCGGGGCATGAAATATTTTTTCACAGCGACCATCAGCAGAACCGTTGTCTTTGTGGTTCTACTTTCCGTGCTGCCCGCGCTGTGCATTATCATTGCAACCGGCATGGAAAGGTATAACAGCTCGGTGCATAGCGCCCAGGAGCGCGGCAAAAGCTTTGTGCGCATCGTGACGGAGCGCCAGAACCAGATCGCGGAAAACGTCGCAACCATCACGGCGGCTCTGGCCCAAGTCCACGAAGTGCGCGCGCACAGCGCGGCTGCCGTGACGCGGCTGTTCGGCGACCTGTTGGCGGTGTCCCCCGTGCTTTCCAATATTTTTTTGCTCGACGCCAGGGGGGATGTGGTCGCATCCGCGCTGCCTCCGCCGGGCCCTTTAAATTTTTCCGGACAGGCTTTTTTTAAACACGCCCTGCACCGCGACGATTTCAGCGTGGGGCAGGTGGTAAGCGACCTCGTAATCAAAGGGCTGACGCTGCAGTTCGCCAGGCCCGTGCACAGCGTGGGTGAAGGCGGGCTTAAACGCATAAGCGGGCTGATCGCTGCGGACCTCGACCTGAGCCGATACGGCGACATGCTGGCCGGGCTGGATTTGCCCAAGGGCGCGACAATCTATCTGGCGGACGGAACAGGGGCTCTGGCCGCCGTGTATCCCCCGCAGCCGTCCGCGGCGCCCGGCGACATGCTGCGCGGAGAAGCGTGGCGCATCATGCGGAATCTTGCCGAGCCCAGGGGACATTTTTTTGTGGCGTCCGAGGGGCAACCCCGACAGTTTGCGGCCTATCAGAAATTGTACCTGCGCGGCATGGATCAGCCTTACCTGCAGGTGTTGTTCCTCATCCCCGAAGATACGGCCTATGCAGAACCGCGCGCTTTGATGCAGCGCGACCTGCTGCTTTTCGCGGCGGCGGCCCTGATGGCGTTGGTCGCGGCCTGGGGGTTCAGTTCCATCGCCTTTTTGCGGTCGCTGCACATGGTTCTGGCCGCCGCGACCGCTCTGGCCGGCGGCGATTTTTCCGCTCGCGTTCCGGAAACGCGGGACGACGGTGAAATAGGCGCGCTGGGCAGAGAATTCAATATCATGGGCGAAGCGCTCGGCAAACGCGACCGCGAACTGTCTTCGGCCCGCGATCTTGCGGATGAGGGCAGCAAGGCGAAGAGCGAGTTTCTCGCCAACATGAGCCATGAGATCCGCACTCCTATGAACGCGATACTGGGCCTGGCCTATCTGGCGCTCAAGACGGATCTTTCGCAGCAGCAGCAGGGATATTTGAGCAAACTGCTGACCGCCGCCAATACTCTTTTACGCGTCATCAACGACATTCTCGACTTTTCCAAGCTGGAGGCGGGCAAGCTGAGCATGGAGAGGATAGGATTCTCCCTGCGACGCATTGTCAACACCGTGCGCGGCGAGGCCGCCGACAGACTGGGAGAAAAAAGTCTCAGTTTTCAAACGGATATACCTTCACAAGTTCCGGATCAGTTGATCGGCGATCCGTTGCGTCTTTCTCAGGCTCTGACCGCGCTGGTGGATGAAGCCGTCAACAGAAGCGAGAGGGGCGACATTTTTTTTGTCTGCTCCGTGCTGAACCGGGAGAGCGCCGCCATCACGCTGCAATTCATCGTCCGCGACGCCAGCATCGGGCTCACCCCCATGCAGTTGGCTGAACTGCGCCAAATTTTCGACCGCGAGCCGCATGCGGCGCAAGGGGCGCTTGACGGTTCAAGACTGAGCCTGACCATCTGTCATCGCCTTTTCCGGATGATGGGCGGAGCCATTTCAGTAGAGAGCGATTTCGGGCGCGGCACGGTGTTCACGGCCACGGCCCGCTTCGGCTATACCACGGAGATATCCCGGCAGCGGTACAGCCTGTTTGAAGGCGAGAGCGTGCTGATTGTGGACGACAGCGAACTTTCCCGCCACGGGTTGACGGAAATGCTGGACCAGTTCGGCTTTGAAGTGCAGCAGGCGGCGGCGCTGGAACAGGCCATGGCCATTCTGATCGCGGCGGAAGAGCAGGGTCGGCCCTTTGCCGTGCTGTTTGTGGATTGGCGCATATCGTCGCAGGGCATGCTGGATCGCCTCAGGCGCATCAAGATCAGCCCGCATTTGAAAAAACCGCCGGCCGTGATTCTGACCACGGGGCAAGGCAGGGCGAGTGTGCCGGACTCGCTGGAAAAATTGGGGCTGGACGCTTTTTTGCACAAACCCGTCAACGGGTCCGTTCTGTTTGACATCCTGGTCAATATTTTTTCCGTGCAGGACCTCGGCGTTCAGGCGGGGCCGCCGGCGGCGGAGGCTGAGAACGGAGTGCATGTAGCAGGTATGCGGGTGCTGCTGGTCGAGGACAACGCCATCAACCAGCAGATTGCTGAAGAAATATTGCGCGGCGAAGGCATTGTGGTAAGCGTGGCGGAGAACGGCAGACAGGCTCTGGAAATGATCGGCGAAGAGCTTCCCCCGCGCTTTGACCTGGTGTTGATGGATCTGCAGATGCCCGAGATGGACGGGGTCACGGCCACGCGGGCCATCAGAGCCAACCCGGCTTTTCACGCTTTCGCCCTGCCTGTTGTCGCCATGACCGCGCATTCGGACATGCAGGAAATCACGGCTTGCCTCAGCGCGGGCATGAACGACCACACGACGAAGCCCATTACCGTGGAACAGTTGTTTTTGGCCATTCGCCGCTGGCTGCCGCTCGCCGCCGCTGACGGGGCGTATGTGCGCGAAGCGGTCGCCGCCATGCGTGGACAGTTGGTCGGCAAAGATCCCGCTTCGCTGCTCCGGCTGGAAAAAGACCTCACGGCGCTCTTGCCCTATATTCACGAAGGCAGGGTCATGAGCCTGCGAGCCCTCTTGACGGAGGGGGATGAGGCGTCGCTTATGGATATGTTTGATAAGTTGGAAAACATGACCCGTGCGGGGGATTCGCGCGGTGAAGAGTAGATCTGGCGTTGCGTTTATATTCCGTATATAACAACTGACTGTAACCGTCGCCGCGCGACAGAAGTAAGGCCAGGTATAATGCTGCTCTCCGGTTCCATACGGAAAACCATGTACATCATTGTGGTCCTTGCGGTTCTTCCCGCGTTGGGCATTATTTTGTATTCCGGAATGAACAGCCGACAGCGGGCGATGGTCGAGGCTCAGGAAAAGGCCGCGGAACTGGTGCGCAACATAGGCAGCCAAAAGCAACTGTTGACGGAAAACACGCGGGTCCTCTTGATGACCATCGCGCAGTTGGAAGAAATCCGCGTCCGCGACGCGGCGGCCGTTTCAGAGCTGTTCCGCAACCTGCTGGCCACCTACCCCTTTTACAGCAATCTGCTTTTGCTCAACCCCGAAGGAGATGTCATCGCTTCGGGGCGGCCCTGGACAGCGCCCCTGAATCTGGGGAACAGAAAGGAGTTCAGCGCCGCGATTCGCAACCGCGCCTTCAGCGTGGGAGCCTTTGGCATCGCGCCCATCAAGGAGATGTCCACCCTGCGTTTCGCTTACCCGGTCATTGATGCGTCCGGGCAACTGAGCGCGGTCATTACGGGCGGCATCCAGACCGATCAGTACACTCTCGACGTCACGGCCAAAGATATGCCCCGGGGCGCGCAAATACGTCTGCTGGACAGAGAAGGCCGGTCGTTGTTCTCCTATCCGGATACGGGCGAGGCGGGAGAACTGCGACTTCAGGAATGGCAGACCCTGAGCGGGGCGGGCAGCGAGCGGGGCGTTTTGTCCATTGTGAGCGCTCAGGGAGAAGAGCGCATTCTCGTCTATCAGCGTCTGACGCTTTCCGCATCGGACCCGCAGCCCTACCTGACCGTTTCCCTCTCCATGTCCAGAGCCGCCGCCTATGGCGAAGCCGGCGCCGTGCTGCTGCGTGACCTGGTCCTGTTGGCGCTGGCCACTGTGGCGGCCTTTTTCATTACCTGGCTGGTGGGCAGACGCACCATCACCCGGCCGATTCGCAATCTGCTGGCCGCGGTACAGCGATTGGGGCGCGGCGAACTCGGCGCGCGCACGGACATGCAGAACCTGCCCGGCGAAATGGGGAAACTGGCCCGCACCTTTGACGCAATGGCCACAGCCCTTGAAACGCGCAACCAGGAACTGGTGCGCGCAAAGCTTGCCTCTGACGCCGCGAACAAGGCGAAAAGCGAATTTTGGGCCACCAGGAGCCACGAAATACGCACCCCGATGAACGCGGTCATCGGCATGGCCTATCTCGCCCTGAAAACGCCGCTGACCAGCAAGCAGCAGAGCTATATCAACAAAATTTACGCCGCGGCCAACACTCTGCTCGGCATCATCAACGACATTCTCGATTTTTCGAAAATTGAGTCCGGGCAGCTCATGATCGAGCATGTTCCCTTCCGCCTGGACGACCTGTTGGACAATCTGGCCGTGCTGATCAGCCAGAAAGCGGAAGAGAAGGAACTCGAAGTTCTGTTCCGGGTGGACAACAAGATTCCGGCCATGCTCATCGGCGATCCCTTGCGCCTGGGGCAGGTGCTGACCAATCTCGGCAACAACGCCGTGAAGTTCACCGAAAAAGGCGAAATCGTGGTCAGCTGTTCTCTGATGGAAAAAATGGAGGACAGGGTCCGTCTGCGTTTCGTGGTGCGCGATACCGGCATCGGCATGACGCCGGAGCAGCAGGGCAGGCTTTTCCAGGCCTTCACGCAGGCGGACGGCTCTACAACCCGGCGCTTCGGCGGAACGGGCCTGGGGCTTACCATCACCAAGCGTCTGCTGGAGCTGATGGATGGAGACATCCGGGTCGAAAGCACCCACGGGCAGGGGTCCACGTTCACCTTCACCGTGTGTCTGGGCTATGAGGCGCGGGAACAGAGCCACGCCGCTTCCGCCGTTGTGGGGAACCAAGCCAGGGTGCTGGTGGTCGACGACAATGAAAGCGCCTGCGACGTGCTGGTGGTGCTGTTGATGGATCTCTTTTTTTCCGCCTCTTGCGCCTCTTCGGCGAAACAGGCCTTTGCCATGCTGCGCCGGGCGGACGAAGAGGACAACCCGTACAGTCTTGTGCTGATGGACTGGCGCATGCCGGTCATGGACGGCGTGGAAGCGACCTATGTGTTGCGTAACAAACTGGGGTTGAAAAAGCCTCCGCCCGTGATTATCGTCACCGCTTTCGGCCGGGGAGAAACTTTGACCCAGGCGGAAAAGGCCGGAGCGACCGCCGTGCTGTACAAGCCCGTCAACAAGTCGCTGTTGTATGATACCATTTTGACTCTGCTGCACGGCAAGGGCGAAGCGCGGCAACTGACGAGCGCCGGCCAGGCCAAACAGCAGCGCGAAGAGTACCGGGAACAGTATCGTCTGCCCGGCGCGCGCATTTTGCTGGTGGAGGACAACCCCGTCAATCAGCAGGTGGCGCTCGAATTGCTGGAAGACGCCGGAGCCGTCGTGGCCGTGGCGGGCACCGGGATAGAAGCCCTGGACGCCCTGGAAAAAGCGGGTGACGCGGTCCCCTTCGATCTGGTTCTGATGGACCTGCAGATGCCGGAAATGGACGGCTATGAAGCCGCCACCCGTATTCGGGCCGACCACAGGTACGACACAATGCCCATCATCGCCATGACCGCGCACGCCATGGTTGAAGAGCGTCTGCGCTGCCTGGAACTGGGCATGAACGACCACATTTCCAAGCCCATTGAAGTGAACAAGTTTTTTAACACCTTGCAGAACTGGATCCAGCCCAGGCCGGAGGACAGTCGGCCGCAAACCGAGCCGGCGTCGTCCGTCGGCCCCAGAATGGAGGCAACCGCGCAGGCGGCCGGGGAAAAATTGACCCGCCTGGGCCGGAAAGCGCCGGGTGAAATGCCTGTTCTGCCGCCCCTGCCCGGGCTGGATGTCGAAAGCGCGCTCAGACGCCTGGGCGGCAATGCCGGACTGTACGGCAAGATCGCGCGTCAGTTCATGACGAGCCAGGAGGGAACGGCGGCGGAATACCGCAATACCCCGCTCGCGGGCGACAGGCAGCGCATAGCGCATACCCTGAAGGGACTTGCCGGATCTCTGGGGGCGGACGAGCTTGCAAGCATGGCTCTGCGCCTGGAAAGCGCGCTGGCTTCGGGTGAAAATGAAGATCTGGAACGGGCGGAAAAGGGCTGTTTCGATGCCCTTGAAAACGTGCTCGATATGCTGCGCGGGGCTTTTAACGAAGGACGGTCCGCATCGGAGGCCGCCGCGCCGGCCCTGTTTACCCAGCCGCTGCCCCATATTTTTTCGGCGGAAGGCAAGTTTTGCCCGGCCAAAGAAGAAGACGCGCGGCAGGTCTTGCAGACCCTTGTCGGGTACCTGCGGGACGACGATGCCTTGGCGCACTCTTTTGTGGAGCAGCATGCGAAAACCCTGTCGGCGGCCATGGGGAAAGGTGGATTTTCATCGCTTCGTCAGGCCGTGGCCCAGTTTGAGTTTGAAGAGGCCCTGAACCTTTTGAAAAACCGGGGCCTGTCGGGCGAAGAGCTGTAGATTGACCCCAAACCGGGATTTTGCTCCCCCGCAATGCTTGTCAGCCAACAGGCAGGCGGCCGCGGGAAGATATAACGCGGCCGCCGGCCAGTTTTTTAATACCCGCCGATGACGATGTAGGTGAGGGAATGGGGACTTCCGTAGTTGCAGATATTGGGTTCGCCGGTCACGCCAAAGAAGGTTCCGCCGCCGGTGTACTCCCACCCGCCATCGCTGCTGCCGCCGGAAACAACGGCCGCCGAGATAAGCACCCAAAAATAGACATTATTCCT
>JAVBRE010000199.1:0-34657 GCA_031548325.1 Desulfovibrionaceae bacterium | reverse complement strand
TCCTTGCTGCGTTCGCCGTCATAGGCCCTGTTGTACACGTCTATTGCCGGGCACAGAGCTTGAGTCAGACTTGTTTCCACAGGAAAGCCGGCGGCGATCCATGCCTCGGTGCCGCCATGTAAAAACGCTATATGCGCATGCGGCCACAAGGTTGCTGCATCGGCCGTTGCCACATTCGCCAAGAATCCATCCCCGGAAGTCAACACTACGCTCGACGCTTCTGGAGCAACTGCCCGCGCGCGGTCCAGCATGCTCCTGATACACCAATACGCACCGGAAATATGACCAAGGCGATATTCACGGCTGCTGCCTATGTCCACAACAAGAGGCGGTGCAACGCTCTGCAATGCGTCAAGAAGAGCCGGAGGGGCAATGCCCTTGCCGGAAAGTCCGCCCGCGACTGCGGGAGGCACGGGCCCCTGTTCCAAGGGGCCGGTAATGCCGCCTTGCAACACATGGACGGAAGGGTACCCCATCTGGATCAGCCAGGAAGCGGTCATCACCGCGCGCACCTCCGTATCATCCACAAGCACGATACGTCCGTTGCGGACGGCAACCGCAAGATCCGTGGACTGTACAAGCGTCACTCCCTGTATATTGCGTGCGCCTGGCATGTGTCCGGCGACAAATTCCGCAGGCTGCCGCACATCAAAGACATACAGCGTCTTTGAAGCAGACTCGGCTCTCCAGGCGGAAAGGGTTTTCATATCAATAAAACTTACGCCGTATTTGGCGGCGACTTTTCCGGCCCGTTCACGCGCCGCAGCGACAGCCCCGGGCGACGGCGGCGCAACGGAGTAGCGGTCAAGCGTCCCTCGTTCAAGCTGAAGGCCGGCAAGCTCCCAGCCCATGGTTCCACCCTTGAGCGCGACCACCTTATTGGGGATGCCCGCGTTCAGCAACGATTGGGCGCCGATGATGCTGCGCGTGCGCCCCGCACAGTTTATCACCACCAAAGTGTCCGGGTTTGGCGCAAGATCGCCGATATGATATACCAATTCGCCGCCCGGCACGTTGATGCCCCCTGGAATATTCATCCGCGTGTATTCATGATTGGGGCGGGAATCCAAAATAACCATGGCGGCTCCGGAATCCCGCAGGGCTTTTACTTTTTCCGGTTCCAGCCTGGGCGTATCCATCGCATGTTCGACAAATTCGCCGAAAGCTTTGCTGGGCACATGCACACCGGCAAAAACAATGAAACCGGCCTGGGCCCATGCTTTTACGCCACCTTCCATGACATGCACATTCGTATAGCCCAGAAAGCGCATGCGGGCCGCGGCCTCCACAGCAAGAGAAGCGTCCTCCGCGGCCCCGCCGTCAACAAGTACGATCAACACTTCTTTACGGGGAACAAGGTCGGCTATTCTGACCTCCAATTGACTGAGCGGCACATTGTTCGCCAGCAATTGATGCCCTCGGGAGAAAACGCCTTCTTCGCGCACGTCGATAAGCGCCATCTCTCCGCCTTGTCTCAGCAGGGCTTTGACTTCTGCAGCAGTGATGTAGCAGGGGTTACAGTCCGGTCCTGATGCCTTCATGGTACTATCCTCCGCCCTGCAGGTGCGCCGTACGTTTTTTTTGCGGAATTGTCGCCCATGCCTATTTCGCGGCAAAGATTTGAGAGCAAACCCTTGCGGGCATTTCAGGCGTGAAATGTCCTACGCCAATTTCCCTGTAAAAACGGGCTTTCTTTTTTCCAAAAAAGCCTGCAATCCTTCCTTTTGATCAGCCACGGTAAAACAGGTGCCAAAAGCTTCGGCCTCAAATACGTAAGCGAGCTCCGAATCCATCTCGGCGCCCCTGTTCATGGCCAGTTTGGCCTGCGCCAACGCCAACGGGGCTTTGGACATAAATTTTCGGGCGAGGGATCTGGCGGCGTCCATCAGCGTTTCCGCCGGGACAACCATATCGACAAGCCCTATGCGTAGCGCCTCATCCGCACCGATGGCTTCGCCGCTGAAAACAAGCAGTTTGGCCCGCCCTTTCCCCACCAGCCGGGTAAGGCGCTGGGTGCCGGCAAAACCGGGGATTATGCCCAGGTTGAGTTCCGGCAAACCAAGTTTCGCTTTTTCCGAAGCCAGGCGGATGTCACAGGCCATGGCCAGTTCACAACCGGCGCCCAGAGCAAATCCGTTGATCGCGGCTATAACCGGGCGGGGAAAGTTTTCGATGCGGGAATATACCTGTTGCCCCAG
This sequence comes from Desulfovibrionaceae bacterium, assembly GCA_031548325.1. GTDB lineage: Bacteria > Desulfobacterota > Desulfovibrionia > Desulfovibrionales > Desulfovibrionaceae > FLUQ01. The sequence continues at coordinate 32,459 of JAVBRE010000199.1, read as the reverse complement.
GCGGGACCAATTCCGCGCTTCCACCGCGCTCATATCAACCATTTCGCCAATATCCGCCCCGGCTGCGAACGCTTTCTCTCCTCGGCCGGTTATTATGAGGACGCCGACGCTCTCATCGCCGGACAATGTCCGTATGATGCCGTCAAGCTCCAGCACGGTTTTCCTGTTGAGAGCGTTCAGGCCCTTGGGGCGGTCTATCGAGATGACGGCGATTCCTTCGCTCTTTTCCAACAATACGGTATCATGCATATCGATTTCCCCTACTTCGCCGGATAATCATAAAACCCGCGTCCCGATTTGCGGCCCAGCCAACCGGCGTCAACGTATTTGCGAAGGAGCGGGCAAGGCCGGTATTTTGGGTCCCCATACCCTTTGTGCAGCACGTCCATGATATACAAGACCGTATCAAGCCCTATCAGGTCGCACAGAGCGAGCGGCCCCATCGGATGGTTATACCCCAGCTTGGCGCACGCATCGATGTCTTCCACGCCCGCCACCCCTTCCATCAGGGCATAAACCGCTTCGTTGATCATGGGCGCCATAATGCGGTTGGCGCAGAACCCGGGAAAGTCCTCGATTTTCACCGGCGTTTTTCCCAGGCTCACGGCCAGATCGCGAGTTACCGTAAAGGTTTCTTTGGAAGTCGTCAGCCCCATGATGACCTCTACCAATTGCATCACCGGCGCCGGGTTGAAAAAGTGCATGCCGATGACCTGCGCCGGCCGCCTGGTTACCGCGGCGATCTGGGTAATCGGCAAGGAGGAGGTATTGCTGGCAAGAATGGCGTGAGCCGGTGCGACCTGATCAAGCGTGACGAATATCTCTTTTTTGACGGCAAAATTTTCGGTCGCGGCTTCGACGGCGAAATCAACGCCGGCGGCAGCGGCGGCCAGATCAGTCCGGCTTAGTACCCGCCCGAACGCGGCCTGCTTGTCGCTTTCCGTTATTTTTTCCTTTTCGACCAGCCTGGCCAGGTTTTTCTCAATGCTTTTCAACGCGCGCTCAATACCGTCCTGCCGGATATCCTGAATCGTCACGTCCAGGCCGGCGAGCGCGGCAATCTGGGCTATGCCGCTTCCCATTTGGCCGGCGCCGACCACCAAAAGCTTTTTGACGGACATTGTTTCTACCTCCTGGCGCCGGAAGTTTGACCGGCCTGGACAAAATAAGCGCCAGCCGGGCGCCCGGCCGTGAGCTCTCCGATCATCTCCAGGGCGTCATCCAGGGTTTTCGGCGGAATATCTCCCGCATGGCTTGCTATGCCCAACTGTTCGCACCAGGTATAGGTGTCAAGGGCTCCCTGGGTCATGGCATGGTTAAGCCCCATATCTTGCAAAGCGTGCAGCACGTCTTCCATTTCAGCCGCCATACGCCCGGCGTTGACGACGCCCTTGGCAATAAGACGGCCGGCCGTGGTGCGCAACGGCACGCCATCCATGGTCTTGCTGACGGAATCCAGGACAAGATCCTGTACGCCATAGGCCCGCGCGGCCAGAAGCATTTCAAGCAACACGGCCATGAGGCCTTTCTGAAACACGCTGCGTAGAAGCTTGACGGCAGAGGCCTTGCCCGCCCCGCCGTCAAGCACGGTGATGTCCATGCCGTAAGGAGCGAAAAAGTCACGAAATTGCCGGGCACCGTCCCCGGAAGCCAGAATGGGAGTCTTGTGCTTTAAAACCTCCACCGGACCCATGATGGCGGCATCCACATACAGGGCGCCGGTTGCCTGAACCAGGCGCTCTGCCTCTTTTTTGATTTTCGGAGGAGTGGTATTCAGATCCGCGAAAAGATGGTCGGGCGTCAGAAAGGGCAGGGACTCGCGCGCTACATCCAGCGCGGCCCGACCCACAACGCAGGACAGGATGATGTGAGCATCCTCCAGCAATTCCTGGTACCCCGGCTTGTAGACCGCATTTGTCTCTTGCACTCGTTTTGCCAAAAGACCGCTGAACGGAGGTTTATCGCGGTGTTTATAAAATGATAGCGTGATTCCCTGTTTTACGAGTTCACTTCCTATATCAAAAGCGGCACTGCCAAAACCGATAAACGCGATGTGCATGAAAATCTCCTTTCAGTGATGCATAAACTTGCGCTCATCAAATATATTTTTATATAGAAAGATTGCAGAGCATAACGCACTACAGTGACAGAATAAAAGTATAATATCTTACAAGTATCAACAGATATAGAAAAATTACGGCGCATCGAGAGAGGGAGGCGGGGATGTCCCCGCCCCCCTTGCTTGAGTTACATCAATTCATCCTTTGGAAAAGGCAAAGAACGTTTGGGGTATGGTTTAGCGGCATGGCGGCGCAAGGCGTCCTCATCCGGTTCGAGGCCCAGGCCGGGTTTTTCGGGCAGGGGGATGTGCCCGTTAACCGGCTTCATTTGCTGACCGCCGGGGAATATTTCGTCGCAGAAATCGACAAAGGGGACGAAATATTCCGTGATAATGAAGTTTTGCATGCCCAGAGACGCGTGCACCGTGGCGGCAAGGCCGAGGGATGTTGAATTGTAGTTGTGAGGCGAGACGCCGACAAAATAGGGTTCGGCCATGGCCGCTATTTCACGCAATTCAAGAATGCCGCCGCAGTTGGCCACGTCGGGGTTGATGTAGTCGGCGGCGTGATGTTCAAACACCCGGCGAAATCCGGCCTTGGTAAAAATATTTTCGCCGGTCATCACCGGAATGCGGGCTTTTTGCCTCACTTCCGCGATGGACAGAATATTTTCAGCCTGGCAGGGCTCTTCTATCAGGAAGGGGTCGTAAGGCATGATCCGGTCCGCCAACTCGATGGCGTGAGCGGGCGACAGCCTGCGGTGCAGTTCTATCAGAAAATCGATATCGGGCCCCAGGGCGTTGCGCATGGCTTTTACCACGCCTTCGGCGTGACGGATGTGTTCACGAGGGATAAAGGTGCGCCAGGGGCGCGGCAAAGGGTCAAACTTGATGGCGGTAAAGCCGCCTTCGCGAACCACCTTTTCAGCCGCCCGGCAATAGTCGTCAATCTTGCGCATGCCGTAACTCCAGCCGTTGGCATATACCCGTATGGAGTTGCGCACTTCACCGCCAAGCAGCTTGTATACCGGCTGATTGCAGGCTTTGCCCACAATATCCCATAATGCGCATTCAATGCCGGAAACAGCACAGTAAAACTCTAACGAACCACGGCGCTGGGCATAGTCATCGTAGCTCATTTGCGTAAAATACTTGATTTGAAAAGGGTCACGCCCTACCATATACTGCCCGAGCATTTCAACATGAGCATTGATGCTTATATCTCTATCATATTGAGAATATACTTCACCCCATCCGCTAATACCCGCATCGGTTTCAACTTTGACAAAAATAAGATTTTTGCGCCAACCTGGATGCACGGGAAAAGAAGTCACTTTGGTAATTTTCATTACATTTCCTTTTTACCGAGAATAGTAGTATTGTTAAAAGCAATCCGCATGGATCTTTTGCGCTGACGTCTCAACGTCGCAGCAGCGCGGTTAGTTCATGTATGGACCGGAGGCGGTCAAGATCGGACACGCAAGCTCTGATTGCCGCGCTTGTATCCGCGCCGAGCAACGGCGCCGCTTCTCGTTCGAATTTGGCTTCAATATCGGCGAGCGAGACAGGGTTGTCCGGCATGCCCCGCGGCGCATCCACCCGGAATGAAAGCGTCTCTCCCGAGGACAGGGTTGCGGCAAGCACTCCGGCCCGCAAGCGGGGAAAAGCGTCCGTCAATGCGGCATCTTCGCGTAGCATCACCACGCGGCACAGGGCTCCGACCGCTGCATCAGCCATGGCTTCCGCAAAATCATGACGGGTTGTGCGGCCGTGCAGCAAGGCCATTGCGATCATGAACGGCAGGGAAAAGCGCGCCTGAGGCACGGTTTTGGGGGTCGGATTGGCGAGGATGACGGCCGCGTGGTAGGAGGCATATTCAAGACGCTCAATGGCTGTAAACGGCAACTTTCGTTCCAGCATGACGCGGCGCAGTTCGAGAGCGGCGTCAATGGCCGGAAAGGAGTGGCCACAGGCGGAATGCAGCTTGTGATATGCGCATTCTATTTCCGCCTGTCCCAGATCCGCCCCCAGCGGATGCATGTCCGCTCCGGTCGCATAGGCTGCAAAAAAGCCTTCCCGGGCTTCAAAAACCGGCGCCGGACCCGTCATGCCCGCTGCCGCGAGCCGGGCGGCGGTATAGCCGTCAAGGGCGGCGCGGCCGGCGTGAAAATGTTTGACCGTGGCCCCATCTTCCAGAAAAGCAAAAATTCCCGCTGCGCTGGAAGCGGCAATCCCCAGAGCGTGAGCCAGTTGCTGCGCATCGGCGCGCAACAGAACAGAGCAGGCGGCAGCCGCCCCAAAGGGACCGAAGGTGCCGGTGGAATGGAAACCTCTGGCCCTGTGTTCCTTGTCACAGCAGCGGCACAAACGCCCTGCCGCTTCATAGCCGCAGGCGACGGCGCAAAGCAGATCGTCGCCGGAACTGTCCAGGTCTTCTGCCAAGGCCAGCGCGGCCGGGATAATGGTCACCCCAAGATGCAGCCCGGATACGTAACGATGCGAGTCGTCCAGCTCTTCGGCGTGGCCGATGAGCCCGTTATGCAGAGCGGCGCCGGCGGCTGAACCTGAGCCGGCAAGGCCGATGCGCGTGCATGGTCCCGCGCCGAACCCGGACAGGACCTGTTCGCTGATCCGGCAAGTGGACGACGCGGCTCCGGCCAGAGCCGCGGCCAGATAGTCAAGAACGCAGATTTTGGCCTTGTCGCGCAGGGAACTTGCGCCCCAACGCGCGCGCAGGGTCATAATTCTTTGAGCAAGTATCAATCCCCCGGGTGGAGATGACATGGGATCCTCCTCAGCCTTGAGAAATAACCGTCTTCAACCGGTCTTGAGCCGAAGCGTCAGTTTGCATTCGTATGGCCATTCACCCTCCCTCTCGATTGCCGCTCAAGAGTTGCCGATTTGAGGGAGGGTGAACAGTCTGTTGAAGGTGAATTTCTCCGTTATTATCCAACGGAGAGGTCAATGCCCGCCCGTTTGACGTCTTCGTCGGTGATTTCCGGCATGATCGGGTTTACGCCGTCGTAGATCTTGGTGCCCACAAAAGTACGGCCGCAGCCGGGACAGCCCGAATCCACGCCGTATTTGATGGTCAGTTCGCGAAGCGCCCGGTAGACATGAACCAGGAAAGCGGGGCTGGGGGTGGGGTGCCTTTCCAGGTGCGTGCCGGGGATGGGGCGGAAAACGCCCATGCGCGGCACCACGCCCAGTTGGCACAGCTTTTCGATACCGGCAATTGTGGATTCCAGCGGCTCCAATCCCGTCACAATGATGGAATAGGCCTTGTTAGGCCCCCCGCGTTTGGCCGCATAGCCGAGCATTCTGAAGAAATGCTGGTGATGGGCGCCGCGGTCCACTTCGTGCAGTTTGCCGGGGCAGATGTATTCGTACAGCTTCTTGTCGTAAACCTCGATGTCGTAGCCGATTTGATCCGCGCCGGCATCGTAAAGGATGTCGATGTACTTTTCATCTTCCGGCGGGCAGATGGACAGGCGGACCCAGACGTCATGACGCTTTTTGATTTCGCGCACCAATTCGGCATACTCTTCGTGCCCGCGTCCCGGAGGGGCGAAAGACCCGGCGTTCAGGCCGATATGGGTAACATCGCCGCCGGATACGGCGGCATCGATTACTTCCAGAATATCTTCGTTGCTTTTGCGGTACAGTTCATCGCGTTTCATGCTGAGGCCGATGCCGCAAAACTTGCATTGCCGTTCTTTATATTCGGTCAGCTGGTCGTCCTGGTAATAGCCCCAAAACCAGCAGCGGTTATCAAGGGCAATGGCCAAAAAGTCGCCGGTGACCACGCCGATTTTTTCCATCGGATTGCCGCTGGATGTGATCTTGCCGTAAAAACTGGGCCGCGGGCAGGGCTGCACACGTTGGATGATTTCCCCGTTTTTCTTGATCACCGCCTGCCCCTTGCTGTCCCGTGAGAGCAGAAACGGTGAATTCTTGTAATGCCAGGGGAAGCGATCACCCTCGATGGCGGGGCTGGCATACATGCCTTGTTCAAGGCGCAGATCCATTCCCGTACTGGTGGGGCCCGTGCGGGTCCATAACGGCTCTTTCAATGCGCCGCCAAGCTGGCTGTTGAAATCCGCGTCCACCCTAATGCCTTGGGCCAGCAATTCGAGACGAAGCAGCGCCGGGTTATACGAACTCATGTAAATGCTCCTTTATATGATTATAAATGATGATTGCACATCGCTCAGGATGAAAAGAAGCCGTTCGGAATCTGTATTTTTAGAAAAAAGGCAAAAACGGTATACAGAACAAGGGATATGCCGACGGCGATGCCGCAAATATGCAGCGCCCGGCGTTCTCCGAACACGTATTGAATTGCGATAAGAAACAGCACGGACCAAAGCAGAAAGCCGAAAATTCTGAGCAAAAGCATGAACGCGACCATGCCGACCAGAATCATCAAGGCGGGAAAAATCTTATTTTCGCGTATATCCCGGGAAAGAAGCGGCGCTGCCGGCAGCCGCAGCCCCTGGATAAACAGAACTATGCTTAAAATGCCCAGGGAAACGGACAGAAGATTGGGGAAAATTTCCGGCCCCAATGAGCGAATACGCTCGCCGGTGGCGGGAAAGACGCTGATTTCATGCAGCAGAAACAAACTCAGCAAAAAAAAGACTATGCCGGTAACGGTTTCTTTATTTTTCCAAAGGATACGCATAACAGCCCCATATTGTTTGCTTTGGGGTTATGGTACTGGAGCAATTTCACTTTGAAATTGCCCGGCATACGTGAAACGGATGCCCGCGAAGCGTGTCGTTTTGTTTGCATAATTTCGCTCTGTTCTGTGAACTCGACGGCATGCCTCGCGAACCTCGAATACTAGAATTTCAAAGTTAAACTGCTCTAAGAGGCTCCTGGCGTCTGTGCGGCCTTTTTCCGTTTGGCGAACCAGGCGCGAATAAACGGAGAAGCGATGAGGCAGGCGGTCAGGAACAGAATAAAGGCGGACAGGGGCGACGTGACAAATACCAACGGATTGCCGTCGGAAAGTTCCATTGCTCCCCGGAAATTGGCTTCGGCAATGGGCCCCAGAATCAGGCCCAGAATGACGGGCCCCGGGGAAATGCCCATTTCCTTGAAGATAAACCCCACGACGCCGCTGGCGATCATGATGCCCACGTCGACCATGCTGTTGTTCATGGAATAGGCGCCAAGGGCGCAAAGTACGGCGATGGTGGGCAAGAGCGCGCTGTAAGGCAAATTGACGATACGCGGTGAAATTTTTGCGCAGGCCAGCCCCAGAACCAGCATGGCCACGTTGGCTACAAGCATGTCGATAAAGATGGTGTTGACCAGCAGGGGGTTGTTGACGAACAACATGGGCCCGGGGTTGATGTTGTGCATGAGCATGGCGCCCAGCAGCACTGCCGTCACTGAACTGCCCGGAATGCCGAGAGTCAGCAGCGGCACCATGGCTCCGCCTATGGAGGCGTTGTTGGCGGTTTCACAGGCCACCAGTCCTTCGGGAATGCCCGTGCCGAAACGTTCAGGGTGTTTGGAAACAGCCACAGCCCGGTTGTACGAGATTATGGCCGCTATGGACCCTCCCGCTCCGGGCAAGGCGCCGATCAGGGTGCCTATCCACGAGGGGTGAAAAAAGTTTTTGAGGATGGCCTTGAAATCATCGCCCCGGGGTATGACCCGGGTCAGCACCTGACGCACGGCCTGTCGCCGTTTGACTGTGAGGGCCTGGCTGAATACCTCGCAGAGGCCGAAAAGCCCGATGACCACGGATATATAGTCAATGCCGCTCAAAAGGTCGATGCTGCCGTAGGTGAAGCGCGGCACGGAAACCATGGGGTCCATGCCCACGGTTGCCAGAAGAAGCCCGATGCATACGCCGATGAAACCCCGGATCACGGAGTTGGCGACCACGACCACAATGGCGGACAGGCCGAAAAATGCGAGTACTGCATACTCGGTGGGACCGAAACTGAGGGCGGCCTGGGCAAGAAAGGGAGCAATGAAGATCAGGGCAAGCACCCCGACTACGCCTCCGAAAAAGGAGGAGACCGTGGCGATTCCGATGCCGCGCCCGCCTTCGCCCCGTTGGGACATGGGGTAACCGTCAAGAGTGGTCATCAGCGACGCCGGGCAGCCGGGGATGTTCAGCAGCACAGCCGCGATGGACCCGCCGTAAATGCCGCCGGTGTAAATACCGAGCAGCAGCAGCATGCCTTCGGCCGGGGTCAGATAGTAGGTGACCGGCAACAAAATGGCCACGCCCAAAGTGGCGCTGAGGCCCGGCAATGCGCCGACCACAATACCGACAAAGGTGCCTCCCCAAATAAAGGCCATCATTTTAGGCGAAAGAACCTGAAAAACAGCAGGAATGAATGATTCCATAGAAACTCCGCGCTATGATTATTGCGCCGATACCGGTTCAGGAGCCTGTGCGCCGCGCAATAGGCCGACCATCAGCCAAGCTCCGTCCCGAGGGATTCCGCCGAATCCGTATTGAAGGTCACTTGCTTCCGGTCTTGGCCAACCCGGATTTTTTGATCAAGTCGGCATACATGGCGGTCTCCTTTTCCATATAGGCGCGGCAGGTGGCGGGATCCCAGTCCAACCAGCTGATGCCCATATTTTCCATAGTCTTGCGAAACGCGGGGTCGTCCGTGGCCTTTTTGAAGATTTGGTACAAGCTGTCGACCAGCTCTTTGGGCATGGCTTTCGGGCCGATGACCATGCGGACGGTGGTAATGACCACATCAAAGCCCTGCTCCGCAAAGGTGGGCACTTCCGACATATAGGAAAGACGTTTCGGGGAGGTAAATCCCAAGGGTCTGATTTTTTTGCTCTGATATAACGAGGCACCTGTGGGAGGCGTGCCAAAAGCGGCGTCCACATGCCCACCGGCCGCAGCGATCATGCCCGGCGCGTTGTCGATTGAAAGCACCCGAAATTCGATACCGGCCGCCTGCTCCAGAGCCATTACCTGAAACCGGGTGATGGAGCCGGGGGTGGAGGAAGCTACCTTGACCGTGCCCGGATTGGCCTTGGCGTGGGCGACAAACTCCGCCAGAGTCTTCCACGGCGCGTCGTAGTGCACCCACACGCCTGTGGGATCTTCACTGAAAGCAATGACGGGCTGCACATCCTCGGCCCCCACATTCACCAGGCCCATGGTTTTGAGAACAGCTATGGAACTGGTGGTGTTGCCCAGAGTGTAGCCGTCGGGCTTGGCTGCGGCGATGGCTGTGTATGCCTTGCCGCCGGAGCCGCCGGCCAGATTGGAGGGCACAATGGGGTGCGGCAGATGCTTTTCGGCAAAGGTGCACACGGCTCGAGCCGCCAAATCGGTGCCGTTCCCGGCTTGCCAGCCGATCAGAAACTGGATCGGTTTTTCGGGAAAAGCGGCGCTTGCCCCGGTCGGGATAAAAAACAGCGCGATGCAGACGGCGATAACACGGGAAAGAATAGCTTTCGGAAACATATGCGGTCCCCTCTTTTGTTCTGGTTTGAGCAATTCAGCTTTGCTCTAGCGTTTGAACAAACCGGCCTTTTTCAGTATTATTTCAAATTCCGCCCGTTCCTTGATCATCTCTTCTCGGCAGCGTTTGGGGGCCCAGTAAATGAAGCTGTCGGTGCCGCTGTTTTTGAGTTTTGTTTGATAGCCGGGATCTTCCACCGCTTTTTTGAATACGCCGTACAGGTAGTCGATAACCTCTTTGGGCGTGCCCTTGGGGGCGATTATCATGCGGGTGCTGCTGAGCGCGACATTGTAGCCGGCTTCCTTGAAGGTGGGGACATCGGGATAGGTAGGCAGGCGCTGGTCCGCGCCGACACCCAGCGCGCGCACCTTGCCCGCCTTCCACATGGCGTACCCCTCCAGGGGCGCGGCAAAGGCGGAATCCACATGCCCGCCGGCCAAAGTGACCACCCCGCCGCTGCTGCCGCCCTTATCCGACAGGACGCGAAATTCGGCGCCGGACGCGTTTTCAAGAGCCATCATCTGAAAACGGGTGATGGAACCTGGGTTGGAGGCGGCGGTTGAGGCTATCCCGGGTTTGGTTTTGGCATATTCCACAAATTCCTTGAGCGTTTTCCAGGGCGCTTCGGCATTGACCCAAACCATGATCGGATCCTGGTTGAAAGCGATGATGGGCTCAAATTCTTCATGATCGTAAGGGATAGTACCCATGGGTTTGAGCACGGCAATGGTGCTGGTGGTACAGCCGATCGTGTACCCGTCGGGCTTGGCCGCCGCGATGGCCATATAAGCTTTGGCGCCTGATCCGCCGAGAACGTTCTGAATAACAAAAGGCTGCTTCATAAACTGTTCAGCAGTGCTGCACAGCATGCGCGCGCCGGTATCGGTGCCGCCCCCCGCGGCCCAGCCGATAAGAAACTGTATGGGTTTTTCAGGATAGGCGGCCTGGGCTGACCCCAAGGAGAAAAAAAGCGCCACGGTGGCCGTCAGAATGGAAAAATATACTCTCATAGTTTTTCTCCATTAAATTCGACAAGATACGTATCTGATTGCGCCAATTCCACTTACCAAAAAATTCCAAAAATTCTTTTCAGCCTCGTATGCTCCGTGGAAGAATCATTTGATGAACCGGGGTAATGGATCGGGGGTTTTGATATGCAGCGCCAGCAAAGGCCGAAAAATATTTTCTCAAGTCGGACAGGAGAACTATCTCATCCACAAAACCTTGCCTGGCACAGTAGACCGGCTTGGATTTCGCAGCATAATCCTGCACCAGCTCATTCATTTTGGTCATGACAGGCGCAAGATCATTGCCCGCATCCTGCTCTTTGACCAATCTTCTTGCATACGAGGCCACGGCCGCCGTTTCGCCGTGCATAACGTAGATCTCCGTGAGCGGGGTTCCGAGCGTAAAAGCGTTGTTATTATTGGCTTGCGGTCCGCCCATAATATAATGGGCGGCTGCGGTTCCTTTCCTCAGCACGAGGCAAAGCATGGGCACGTCCGTCTTTTCGATGGAATAAATGAGGCTTTGGCCCAGTCCCAAGAGTTCCGCCTTTTCCGCCGCATCGCCCACATCGATGCCCGTCGTGTCCTGAATCCAAATAATAGGCAGGTTGTCCCGACCGCAAAAAGTTACAAATTCATTCTGTTTGATCAGCCCTTGCCTGTAATGCTTTCCGCCCACCCCCACGGATCCGGACGGGGCGTACTCCGGATAATTCTGGATGATGCCCTGTTTGTTGCCGATCAAACCCACCGGAAAACCATCGATTTTGCCGATACCCGTAAAAACCTCGGGACCATAGTCGGAGCGGTATTCCGAGAACTCGCTGTCATCCAGGATCCGGGCCAGCACCTGGTAAACATCATACGGGCGCATCTGGGAAATAGGCACGATATAGTGCAGATCTTCCGCCGGATACCGCGGCGAAGCCGGCGAAGCGACACGGAAAAACGCGGGATCATAAGCCGGAATGCCGTCCATATAGCGTTTGATGCCATCCAGAACACTTTCTTCCGTATCGTGGACTTCCCTGAAATAACCGGTCTCGTCGAAATGGATCTCCGCACGGCCGGGGGCTTTTCCGCGAAAGGCTTTGGTGGCTTCGATAATTTGCTGAAGCCCCTCCAGATCAAAATGCCCTTTGGGATTCATGCCTCCGACAATTCCGGCTCCTCCCACGGCGATGTTGGAATCTTTATGCGCCAGAAGGACGGTTGGGCTGATTCCGTGATATCCGCCGCCGGCGGGGTTGGTTCCGTAAATCGCGTTCAGGACGGGTATGCCCAGTATGTTCAGTTCGGCATGCCGGAAAAAGGTCGCGCCGTTGCCCCGACGATCCGCATATACTTTTTCTTGCTCCGACAGTTTCACGCCGCTGCAATTAAGAATCCACACCAAGGGGATATGCAGCCTTTTGGCCAAATCGGTGACCCTGAGGATGTTCTCCGCTTGCCCGGCAATCCAGGCTCCGGCCATTATTTTATTGTCGAAGGCGATTATAACGGCCCACTTTCCCCTGATTTTTCCCAGCCCGTCTATAACGCCGGTGCAGCCCTCTTCATTCGCAAGCGGATTGTACAGGGTATGCAAAGGGCACCATGTTCCCGGATCCACCAGATATTCCAGGCGATCATAAGCGGTCATCTGCCCTTTTTGGCGAATCATCTCCGCAGGCAGTCCGGCTTGTTTCACGGCATCCGCCGCTTCAGCCAAGGCCTGTTCTTCCTGTTTGATCAATGATGCATTCTCTGCAAAATGCTTTATCATGGATTCGCCAAGAGCTTTTCCTATCTGCGGCATATTTTTAAAGTACGGTTCAAGCGGAAGTTGTTTTCTCAGCATACGGCACCTCTTCCTTTTCAAATCATCAGCAACGGATCGTTTTCACCGGCCTCTGCAAGACGCGCTTCCGTCGTCTCTTCTGGGCGAGTTTGCGTCTGCCGGTTTCAGTCCCTAAGAGCGATCCGGCAATCCACCACCTCGACCCCTTGGGTCTCGCTCCCGACCATCACCGGATTGAGATCCATCTCCGCTATTTGCGGCATATGAAAACCCACAGTCGATATTTTACGGACGAAATCCTCCAGAGCGTTCACGTCTGCTTTCGCCCGGCCGCGATAGCCTGTAAGCAGTGGCGCTATTTTCAGTTCGCGCCACATGCTTTCTTCTTCACCGGCATAGAGCGGCAATGTTCTCAGCGATGCATCCTTCATGATTTCGACAAAAACCCCTCCGGCTCCGAGCAGGACGACCGGACCAAAGACAGCGTCCTGTTTCAGGCCGCAGATCATTTCCTGAAGCGGCTTCTCAGTCATCTTTTGGACAAGGATGCTGTCTATGCGGGCCTCCGGACATTTCCGCCGGACAGAAGCCAGGATGTCCTCATAAGCCGAGATAACGCTTTCTCTGCAATTTAATCCGACTTTTACGCCTCCCACATCCGTCTTGTGGATGACATCGGGGGACTCGATCTTCATGACAACGGGGTACCCCATGGCGGAGGCCGCCTCTACTGCTTCTTCCACGCTTTCGGCAAAAACCGCTTTTGCGCAGGGAATCTCGAATAGCTCCAAAAGGCGGAAAGCATCTTTTTGACTCAGCCATTTGTTCCCCCGCTTCCGCGCGCTATCCAGAAGGCGCCCGGCTTCTTTTACCGCGGCGCCGGCAAGAGGGCAGTTCAGCGGCGTGCCGGCGGGCTTTTGCCGCTGCCAGTTGTATATGCGCGTCAGGGTCTTGACCGCCTCGCCCAAAGATTGAAAGCACGGAAATCCCGCCTGGTAGGCGGAATCCAAAAGAATACGCCGCACTTCCTCAATTTCCGGATCAGGATTTCCGTACAAGGCCAGATAAACCGGTTTTTCATTTTTCCCGATAGAGCAGATGGCTCGCGACAGGCTCTTGGCAATATCACGGGGCTTGTCATAATTGATGAAAGGCAGAAGATTGAAATGGAGGATAACGCCCCCCACTTCCGGTGAATGCGCCAGCCCTTTCACCAGTTGGCCTATCACCTCTCCACCGCTTTTGTGGATGGCATTGATCGGCGTGTCGGTGGGGTTGCCGACCGTCGAGCCGGAAGGCATCTTTATGGCGGACAACCTTTCCTGTGACTCCTGCGACAGGGCGGCCAAAGTCAACCCTTGTTCTACCAGCAGATCCGTCGCCAGAACCGTATTGCCCCCGCCATTGCCCACAAAAGCGATATTCTCGTTTACCGGGCGCGGCACAAAGGTCTGAAGGGCGGTCAGCGTGGCCAGAAGCTCTTCCACGCTTTCCACGAGCATGCCTCCGGCCTGGCGTACGGCGCTTTGCCAGGTCGCCTGTTCCCCCGCCAAAGAATTGGTATGAGAGGCCACCGACTGAGAACCCAGGGCAGTTCTGCCGCCTTTGAGAATGACAACCGGTTTTTGAGGGCACACCTTGCGCAGAGCGTTTGCAAATTCGCTGCCTCTGCGCAGTCCTTCAAGGTAGAATCCAATGACATCCGTATCCGGATCTTCCCCGAAGTATTCCAGAAAATCCACCGGGTCCAGATCCAGACAATTACCTATAGAAATGAGCTTGTTCAAACACAGACCACGCGATTTGGCGGTGGACAGCATCTCAATGCCCAGACCGCCGCTTTGCGACGCGATCGAAATTTTCCCTATCCTTTCGTCCGCTCCGGTCACAAAAGTCAGCTTGCCCGGGGCAGAATAAATTCCCATACAGTTCGGGCCGGCCAAGCGGGTCGATTTCTTGGCAGCCCGCAACACTGCCTGTTCCAGAAGATGTCCGTCGCGACCGGACTCTCCGAAACCACTGCTTAAAATTTGGGCGACACTGATGCCTTTTTCCGCGCAATCGGCAACGACATCCACGACCTGCGGCGCCGGAACCGCGATAATACATAAATCGATTTTTTGTGGAATATCCAAAAGGGACTTATATCCGGCAACGCCGCTGGAATCCTCTCCTCTCGGATTCACCGCGTATAAATTGCCGGTGAAGCCAAAAGATTTTATCAACCGCAGATTTCGGAAAGCAAGACTGGAGGAATTCTGACTCGCGCCTACCACTGCAACCGATTCAGGATAAAACAATTTGTCCAGAGTCTTTTTCAAATTCCCTTTGCCCATTGATTACCGTCCTTCTTGCAAAATCCCAAACGGCAGCTACAGTCTGTCCAGTGATCAGGGCTTCGTCACCCCTCCAAAATGATCGCTACATCTCCCGCATCCATCTTGTCCCCTTTTTTGACCAGAATCTCTTTGACAACTCCGTCATCCGACGACATTAAGGGAACAAGCATTTTCATCGACTCAATTTCCATGAGGATATCGCCTTCTTTTATCGCATCGCCGATCTGCACAAAGACCTCCGACACTGATCCGGCAATCTCCGATTTCATTTTCAAAAGAGCCATACTCACCTCGTTGCTAATTCTATTTTAAGTTAGTCAATTATGTATTGTCCTCTCAATAACTGGTAGGCCAATTGCGTAAGAGATGTTCACCGACCCCTTTGGTTTTTCCCTTTCTGTGAATTTCCAGAGTCTTGATGAGAACATCCCGGGTTTCTACAGGATTGATGATTGCGTGCCCTTCATACAAAGCCGCCAGTTCGTAAGGTCCGGTAGACCGGCTTATCTCTTTGACAAGCTGTTCAAAGCGTTCGGGATCGTCTTCTTTACGTATGTTGTGCAAAACACTGACACCTACCGTCGGGTCCATAAAGCTGAGCTCCGCCGTTGGCCATAAAATCACCTCATGGGAGTTTTGCCCCCCCCCCATGTTCAGAAAGGCCTGGCCATAATTCTTGCGCATCATGACAACTATTTTCGGTACAGTGACGAGCGCCAGGGCGTTCATCCAATTCATAATTTTGCCGGGTGCCCCCTCTCGCTCTCCGGCGATGCCGATCAAAAATCCGGGTTGATCGACCAGGAAAACAAGAGGAATATTGTAAGAATCGCACTGGACCAGAAAACTCGTCACTTTGCGCATGGCGTCCGTATCGATTGATCCTGCCAGAAACATGGGATTATTGGCGATGATCCCGACGCTCTTGCCGTCCATACGGGCAAAACCGGTGGTAATTGATTTGCCGAATCGCGCTTTTAGTTCGAAAAAGCTGTCTAAATCGACGATTATTTTTATGATTTCCCGAACGTCGTAAACAGCGTTCCGCTGCTCGGGCAAAATATCCAGAATTTTATCGGCCAATGCGCCGGACCCCTCTGGAACAGGATATTCGGGGGGAGCTTCTTCAGCGTGGCTGGGCAGGTAGCTCAAGTATTTTTTAATTATTTCAAGGGCTTCTTTGTCTGTATTTGCCGCCGCGTCCACCAGGCCTGTCTCCTCCGTATGCAGCCTCCAGCCCCCAAGTTCCTCCGGGTCAACCGGTTGACTGATGGCAACGGACGTTACTCTGCTGCTTGCGACCGCCATGGTCGCTCCTTTACGCATAACCACAAAATCCGAAAGGCATGTATACCAGGTCGACGATCCGTAACAATCTCCCAACAAAGCAGATACCCATGGACTTTCGCGCATTCTGCGGTATTCCAGCGGGTCCTGTCCCATGCTGGCTCTTCCGAGCGCCCCCATTCTGTCCGGCATGCGGGCTCCTGTTGATTCCCCCAAAAGGATCAAAGGAATTCCTCGTTCCGCGGCAACTTTCTTCACATGCCTCATTTTCTTCATATTCGTGGTGCTGCTGGAAGCTCCAAGGACAGTAAAGTCATTGGAAACCAAAGCCACTTCACGGCCGTCAATTTTTCCATAACCGGCTATTTTCCCGTCGCAGGGGCTCTTTTCGCGCATCTCGGGTCGAACGGAAGCGCCAAATAGCCCAGACTCCAGAAATGTGCCAGAGTCCAAAAGGTAATCCAACCGTTCCCTGGCGTTCATAAATCCTTGCGCGGCCCGTTTGGCTAATTTCTCCGGCCCCCCCATGCCCAACGCCTTTTGCTTCTTTTGTTCAAATTCTTCTAAAACTTTTTGGTGTTTCATAAACTCTGCTCCTTTCAAAGATATTTTCGGTAATATACTTTTTAACGGCTAGAGCATTGAAAATTTTGGCATTATCCATTAATGAAATTGGAAGCGGTTCTATGCCTTTTGCTGTACATAACGCTTATGACATTGATGCAATTTGAGCGTTTATAGTAAAATATACATGCCGATATTCCATTTATACAAAAATAAACAGCCTAGCCTATACGCAACACGGGTTAAAACATTCTAGTCAAACTTCTGATGTTGAAGTAAGATAATTTTGTGGGCAGGAGTAAACAAGCAACAAAATTTAACCCATTATTGAAATATGGTTACCAATAAATCCGTCCGCCCGCCGCGCGAAGGCAAGGCTGACATCATCTGGGACCAACTCAACCTCAATTTGCTGAAAACCTTTATCCTGGTCGCGGAAGAGCGAAACTTCCGGGCCGCTTCCGAGCGGCTGCACATATCGCATTCCGCCGTCAGCGTGCAGATAAAACAACTTGAGCACCAGGTTGGTGCTCCGCTTTTCATCCGTACTACGCGCAATGTGCAATTCACGCCGGAAGGCGAGCAGCTTTTTGCGGGAATAAAGGCGATATTTTGGGATTTGCACTCTATTCTTCAAAAAATCAGAACAGAAAATGCCGCGCAGAACGACTTCATCTCATTGGCCTGCACGACGGCAGTGGCTTCGGCCTATCTCGTGCCCGCAATGTCGCTATATAGAAACGAATATCCGCATATAAAGCTCAACGTACGGGAAATACCGTCCAGGGAAATCTACCAGTACCTCAGGGACGGGCTGGCGGATTTCGGCATCGGTACGCGTTTGGAAGAAAACGGCTTTGACTTCAAACTTATCCTGAATGATCCTATCGTCGCGTTGGTGCCCAGAACTCTGATGCCTGAGCCGCAAACCGCCATCTCCATGGAAAAACTGGTGACCTTCCCGATTCTTCTGCACAGTTCCATGACCAATGTGCGCCGTTGGCTGGAAATCGCCTTTCAGGATCTTGGGGTACAACTCAAAGCCCGGCACCTGTGCGAGAACAGTTCGACGCTCATCTCTCTCGCGGAAGACGGGCATGGGGTTGCCGTCATCCCCCTTTCCTCGTTTGCCTGCCCGCGCGAGGATCTTGTACAGGTGCTGCCCATCGTTTCGCCTGCCTTGACCCGCCCGACGGCAGTCATCACTGTGGCGGGGAAAAAATTGTCTCCGCAGGCCGCCCGCATGGCTGCCATTATTGCCGATGTCATGACCGAAGCGGCCGGGCGCGCTTCCGATGCGGTGCGACGGCGAAAACGATGAGATACGCGAGATCTTCATCGAGCGAGCTTATATAAATCAAATGACGCAAAGCCTCCGAAAGCATTCGCTTCCGGAGGCTTTGCCATGAATTGCCGGGGACGGCCCCGCTCTTGTCAGTCGGCCCGCTCGAACCCCGCGCGCAAAGCTTCGCTGTTTCTGGCGATCAGCGACTCTTTCAGCACATGGTGCAGGGCTTTTTCCACGGCTTGCAGGGGCAGCACGCCTGTGGCCTTGATATACGCACCCAGCGCCACCATGTTGACCATGCGGGTGTTGCCCAGTTCGTTGGCTATGTCGTTGGCCGCGATGAGCACCGTGCGGATGCGGCCTTTTTCCACCAGATTCTTATCGATCAGCGACGAGTTGACCACCTGCACGCCGCCGTCTTCCAGCCGGGGCTGGAACTTTTCCAAAGACGGCTGGTTGAGCACGATGCTGCTTTTGGGCCGTTGAATGATAGGGGACCCGATTTCCTCGTCGGACACGACCACGGTACAGTTGGCCGTGCCGCCGCGCATTTCCGGGCCGTAGACGGGTATGAATGTCACGTTGAGGTTCGAATCCATGCCCGCGTAGGCCAGCAGGTTGCCTATCAGCATGACCCCCTGCCCGCCGAACCCGGCCATGATCACGTCTTGATAGAGTTTCATGCGCCTTCCTCCGCGCTGATGGACTTGACGTCCTTGAAGACGCCCAGGGGGAAATAGGGGATCATCTCTTCGCGAATACGGGTGTTGGCCTGCACCGGGTCCATGTGCCAGTTGGTAGGGCAGCCCGAAAGCAGTTCCACGAAACCGAAGCCGACTTCGTTTACCTGCACTTCAAAGGCCCGGCGCAGGGCTTTTTTCGCATCGCGGATGTTTTTCACGCTGTCCAGAGAAACGCGGGCCGAGTAAGCCGTGCCGCCCAAAGAGCCGATGATTTCCGCCATGCGGATGGGTCCGCCTTCGCGTTCAAGGCAGCGACCGGCGGGACAGGTGGTGGTTTTCTGGCCGATAAGGGTGGTGGGGGCCATCTGGCCGCCGGTCATGCCGTACACGGTGTTGTTGACAAAAACTACGGACATGCGTTCCCCGCGGTTGGCGGCGTGCATGATCTCCGCCATACCGATGGACGCCAGATCGCCGTCGCCCTGATAGGTGAAAACAAAACAGCCGGGCCGGGCGTGCTTCACGCCGGTGGCCACGGCCGGGGCGCGGCCGTGGGGGGCTTCCACCGCATCCGCGTCGATGTAGTTGTACAGAAACACGGAGCAGCCGATGGAGGTCACGGCCACGGCTTTTTCGCGCAGGTTCATCTCATCCAGCAGTTCCGCCACCAGGCGGTGGGCCACGCCGTGGTGGCAGCCGGGACAATAGTGCGTCGCCCGGTCGATGAGGGATGCGGGAGAGCCGAACACAAGGCTTTCCCCTTCCCGTATGGAACAGTCGACGCCTTGCGCGCTGCAGGCGGGGCCGTCGTCTTCGGGCATGGATATTTCGTTGAGGTCCGGAGCCATTATTTCCTCCCCAGAGCGTCCAGGATGGGCGCGATAAAATCGTCGGAACCGGGCATGTCGCCCGGCATGTGGCCGTAAAAGGCGGAGTCGGCCACGGTGCGGATGGCAAGGCGCACGTCGTCCACCATCTGGCCGGTGTTATGTTCGATGGTCAGAAAGCGCCGCCCCTTTTTCGCCAGGTCCAGCAGCACGTCGGAGGGGAAGGGATACAGGGTGACGGGCCGGACCAGGCCGACTTTGCGCCCCTGTTCACGCAGCTTGCGGATGGCGCTTTTGGCGATGCGCCCCATGGAACCGTAAGCCACGACAATGAGTTCCGCGTCGTCGGTCAAAAAGCGTTCGGCTCTTGCCTCAACCCGCATGGCTTCGTACTTCGCGACCAGTTTGCGGTTGTGATCCGCCAGGGCGTTTTCTTCCAGAAACAGGGACTTGATCAGGCGTTTCTTTCTGTCTTTTGCGCCGGACAGCATCCAGGCGTTCGCGCCGTGTTCTTTGGGCTTGCCCATGTCTTTCAAGGTCACGGGTTCCTTCATGGTGCCCACGATGCCGTCGCCCAGAATCAGCACCGGGTTGCGGTATTTGAAAGCCAGGTCAAAGGCCTCGCCCATCATGTCGTACGCTTCCTGGCAGGTGGACGGGGCCAGCACCAGAGTGCGGTAGTCGCCATGCCCGCCGCCGCGCGTGCTCTGAAAATAGTCGCCCTGGGCCGGGCCGATGTCGCCCAGGCCCGGGCCGCCCCGGTTCATGTTGATGATGACGCCCGGCAGCTCGCTGCCCGCCATATACGAAATGGCCTCCTGCATCAGGGAAACGCCGGGGCTGGACGAACTGGTCATGGCCCGTATTCCGGCGGCGGCCGCGCCCAGCAACATATTGGCGGCGGCCACTTCACTTTCCGCCTGGACAAAGGCTCCGCCCGATTCCGGCAGGACCTGGGACAGCATTTCCGGTATTTCGTTCTGCGGGGTAATGGGGTAGCCGAAATAGCACTTGCAGCCCGCGGCAATGGCGCCGTAACCCACGGCCTCGTTACCCTTGATGAACACCCGTTTTGTTTCGGCCTTGCTCATTGCGCGCCTCCCTTTTTGCTCCGGTAAACGCGAATGGCGCAATCCGGACAGATCAGCGCGCAGGACGCGCATCCGGTGCAGGCATCCATATTTTCCACTTCCACCACCGTGTAACCCTGGCGGTTGAACCGTTCGGATTTTTTAATGATTTTTTTCGGACAGACGGTGGAACAAAGCAGACAGCCTTTACAGCGTTCTTCTAAAAAAACAACCCGTGCCATGATGTATCCTCATTTATACGCGGACGCGGCATTATAAAAAAACGGGAAACCCGGTCTGCGTCCGTCCTGTATCGGCGACAGGTATACTGCTTTTTTACTCGACTGCAAAGCCCCGGGCTCGTCCCCGCGGCAAGTATCTTGCAATATTCGCTCATGTATGCTTATTCTCTGCCAAATTATCCGCAAGAGCATGTCCACGCCGCGTGAACGCGCCGACCGGGTCGGTATTTTGCGCGCGGCAGAGCCAGGCCAAGGTGCATATGCCCAAACACGCTGACAATACGCCGCTGGATGACGACGATATCCTTGACCTTACCGAAGTGGTCGAAACGGGCAACACACCGCTTTCCAACGCGCCCGCCTCTATCGGAGCCGATTTCGGCGCCGATCTTGACGCCCTGCTGGACAGCCTGAGCGCCGACGGCACGGCGCCGCCCCAGGCAGTTGCTCCCGCGGCTCCGGCCAAACCCGTGGTCCCCACCAAACCCGTGGCCGCTCCCATCGCCGACCAGACCCCGGCCGGGCACGTGGTGGATCCCAATGAAGAAATAGTCATGCCCGGCAATGCGGACATCGATTCGCTGCTGGCCGAACTGGGCGTGGACAGCTCAAAATTTTCCGCTCCCCCGCCCAAGGCGACAGCGGCCGCGCCGGCCGCACCGGCCAAATCCGGCAACGCGCAAGCGGACCTCGACGCCCTGTTGGCCGAATTGGATCTGGCGCAGGCGAATGCCCCGACGCCCGCCGCGAAAAACACGCCCCTGACGGACGATCTGCCCGACGACCTTGCGGCCATGATCGCCGCCGCGCCCGCCGCCCCGATCCGACCGGAAATGGCCGAAACCGCGACAACGGTGGCGCCCGATCCGGCTGTGGTCGCCGCCGCGCAGGCCGCCCTGGCCGACGCCGAGGCGGTGGACAGCATCGACCTGAACGAACTGGACGCCCTGATCGACGACATGCTGGCCACCGCGCCGCCCGCCGGAGGACCGCAACCCGCGCCTGCCGCGCAGGCCGAATCTGCCGCGCAGGCCGCTCCCGAAGCCGAAGTCCCCGCGCCGCAGCCGGAATCCGCCAAAACAGCCGAACTTGCCGCGCCGGCAGGAGTCGATCCCCAACTCGTGGCGGGCCTGACGGCCCGGCTGGCCGGGTTGGAAGACGAAGTCGCCGCCCTGCGGATTTCGTCCGTCGCGCCTGTGACCATGCAGGACGACGAGTTGGTGAACCGCTTGTCCGCGCTGGAAAATGACCTTGCCGCCATGCAGGCCGCGCAGGTCCCGCAGACCGCGCCTTCGGCCGTATCGAACGACGACTTGGCCGCCCGGCTGGCCGGACTGGAAGATGAAGTCGCCGTTCTGCGAACTTCTTTCGCAGCCGCCCCGCCCGCGGAAGAGTTGGAAGCGTCCGTCACCGCCGCCGTTGAAGCCCGGATAGCCGATCTGCTCGCTCCGGGCTCGCCGCTGATGGAACGCGTGGCCGCCGGGGTTGCCGGCGCCCTGCTGGCCCGGCTCAGCGCCAGCCTTGGCGATGCGGCCGGCGCGGCCGACGCGGAAGATGATCCCGCCGTTCTCGCGGCGGCGGCCGCCTTCCGCCGGGATCTGGACAAAATGGCCGCGTCCGCCGCGGCCAGGGTCATACGCGAAGAGATCGCGGCCCTGTTGCAGAATTGATCCGTCCGGCCGGAAATTTTTGTTTTTCGGCAGGAAAAAACAGATACCGAAAAAAAGAGGGTGGCCGCAGAGGTCCTTCTCTTTTCCCGTCCGGTTTCCGCCATGGTGGTTGGAGCCATTCCCCAGGACGGGTTTTTTTGTAACGTTGCGGAGGGCGGGCAATTACGGCGTCAGAACGCCCTGTTGCTCCGGTCGAGTACCGAAGAGTACACTCCCGTCGCAACAGGGCGTTCTTCCTTGTCCTTGCCGCACCCTCCGCAACGTTACAAGAAGAAAAATCGTCGTTGGAGCATACTATGGAAAAAATTTACAAAGAAGCCATCCAGGTGACGAAGGAAATCGTCGTCAAGTTCATAGAAAGCGGCCGGGTGTCGCCGGCCAATTTTGAAGAGATCTTTCCCGCCGTGTACCAGGTAGTGCGCGCGACTCTGGTGGATTCCATGCTGCCCCCGCCGGCGCGGAAAAGCCGGGAATCTGGCCGCCCCGACCCGGCCGACTACAACCGGCCGGGCGAGATGCAGGACCCTACCATCCCCCCCCCCTTCGGGGGCGAATAACCCGTGGCGGACAACGACAAAAACTCCGCCCACGGCAAGGTCGTGGCCGCAATGTTCGGCCGCATCGCGCCCGGCTATGACGCGGCCAACCGCCTGCTCAGCTGCGGCATCGACAGCCTGTGGCGTCGCCGCCTGACCCGGAGCGTGAATGCCTCTTTCAGCCCCGGCGGCCGTCGCTTCATCCTTGACCTGGCGGCGGGCACGCTGGATGTTTCTCTGGCGCTGGCCCGCTCCATCGCGGGCGCGCGGGTGCTGGCCCTTGATTTTTGCCTGCCCATGCTGCGGGCGGGCGGTCCGAAACTGCAAAAAGCCGACGCTTACGAACGCGAGCGCGTTACGCGCGCGGCCGGAAACGCCCTGGCCCTGCCCCTGGCCGACGCCAGCGTGGATGCGGTGACCGTGGCCTTCGGCCTGCGCAACATGCTGCCGCGCGAAACGGCGCTGCGCGAAGCCTGCCGGGTTCTCGTTCCCGGCGGCGGCTTTTTCGTTCTGGAATTCGGCTCCGCGAACGGGCCTTTATGGGGCGGGCTGTACAATTTCTACCTTGCCCGGGTTCTGCCCTTTTTCGGCGGGCTGATCGCCAAAGACCAAGCGGCGTATAGCTATCTCGCCCGCACCATAACGGACTTTCCTTCCGCGCAGGCACTGGGCGATGAAATGCGCGCCGCCGGGTTCAGCCGCGTTTCCTGGAAAAAAATGTGCGGCGGCATCGTTTACTTGCACAGCGGGCGAAAATAGGTAAAAAACTGGGTGCGCAGTCAAAGACAGGATAGCAATGAACACAACTTTCGCCGCCATCAAGAACAAAAACCTGCCCATCGCAGTGGTGGGGCTCGGATACGTCGGCCTGCCGCTGGCCGTGGCGCTGGCCGGGCATTTTTCCGTCATCGGCTTCGACATCTCCGCCGCCAGGGTGGCCGAACTTGCCAAAGGCCGCGACCACACCCTTGAGGTGGATGCGTCCGACCTCGCAAGCTGCGGCATACGTTTCACCAGCGACCCCGCCGAACTGAAAAGCGCCGGGATCATCATCGTGGCCGTGCCCACCCCGGTGGACAGACACAACAACCCCGATCTCTCGCCCGTGCGCGGCGCCTGCGTCACTGTGGGCCGGGCCATGGCCAAAGGTTGCGTGGTCGCCTTTGAATCCACCGTATACCCCGGCGTGACCGAAGAAGTCTGCGTGCCCATTCTGGAAAAGGAATCGGGCTTCACCTGCGGCCGGGATTTTCAGGTGGGCTATTCGCCGGAACGCATCAACCCCGGCGACCGCGTACACACCCTTGAAAGCGTTGTAAAAATCGTGGCCGGCGGCGACGAAGCCGCGACGGAACTGCTGGCGGACGTGTACGGCGCGGTGGTTACGGCCGGCATTCACAAAGCTCCGTCCATCAAAGTGGCCGAGGCGGCCAAGGTCATTGAAAACACGCAGCGGGACCTGAACATCGCGCTGATGAACGAACTGGCCGTCATCTTTCACAACCTGGGCATCGACACCCTGGACGTGCTTGAAGCGGCCGGCACCAAGTGGAATTTTTTGCCCTTCCGGCCCGGCCTCGTGGGCGGGCACTGCATCGGGGTGGACCCCTATTATCTGACCTACAAGGCGCAGGAGACCGGCTATTCGCCCCAGGTCATCCTGGCCGGCCGCCGCATCAACGACGATATGGGCCGCTATGTGGCCCAAACGGCGGTCAAGATGCTGATCAAGCAGGGGCGTATGGTCAAAGGCGCCAAGGCCGGCGTGCTGGGCCTGACCTTCAAGGAAAACGTGCCCGACCTGCGCAATTCGAAAGTCATCACCATCGTTCGGGAACTGGAAGAATACGGCGTCACGGTCCTGGTCGGCGATCCCATGGCGGACGCGGCCGAAGCAAAGGCGGAATACGGCCTGGATCTGTGCGCGCGGGACGAAATGCGCAACCTGGACGTTCTTATTCTGGCCGTGGCCCACGCGGAATATGCGAAAATTGACCCCAAAAGCCTGGCAAGCTGGTTCGACGATCCGGCCTCGGCCGTGATTCTTGACGTAAAAAGCTGCTGGAACGCCAAAACGATGCGCGAGTTGGGCTACGCATACTGGCGGCTATGATGGCGGCCGCGCCCCTGGTCCTTTTCGCGGCGACGCGCATGGAAATGAGCGCCGTTCTCGCGGGTCTGGACTGCGATTTTCCACCGCCGGACCCGGGCGAAACCGCGCGAATCCTGTGCCGGGGTCGTGCGGTCGTTCTCGCAGTGACGGGCGTGGGACCGCTGGCGGCGGCTCTGGCCGCCGGGCGCGCGCAGACCGCGAAGCCGCCCCCCGCCGGTTTTGTCGCCTGCGGCGTTGCGGGCGCCTATGCGGGCAGCCTCGCCCCGCTGGGCAGCCTGGTTGTCGCAAGCAAAGAAATCTGGCCGGAGTACGGGCTGGTCACAGAAACGGGCGTTGACCCCGTGGCGCTGGGTTTTCCGCTGGCCGGAAACAGAGACGACACGGACCCGCCGCCGGTCTGGAACAGCCTGGATCTTGACCCTGAAGGCGCTTTCAGGGCCTTGGGCCTGCGGCTTCCGGCGGACGGAACCGACCGCGGTCTGCCGCGCGTCTCTTTCGGCCCAAGCCTGACGGTGGCCGGGGTCTCGGGCACGCCGGGCCGGGCGCGCGCGCTTGCGGCCAAATACGGCGCGCTGACGGAAAATATGGAGGGATTTCCCCTGGCGCTTGCGGCACGGATTCTGGGCGTCCCTTTCATCGAACTGCGAAGCGTCTCGAACGTGGTCGGAGAACGCGCCCCCGACGCCTGGAACATGCCCGCCGCCCTGGCTTCCCTCAGCCGTGCGGCGCACCGGATATTTTCGTAATCGGAGTGGATGCCATGCTGACTCTCACGCGCGCGCTTCGGGCCGAAGAACCCCGCATCGACGCGATTTTGCAAACCCAGATCGCCGCGCTGCCTCCTCTGGTGCGCCCCGTGGCGGGCCATACCCTGAACGCCGGGGGAAAACGCCTGCGGCCTCTGCTCTGCGTGTTTATGGGCAAGGTTTTTGGCTGCGAACATCCGGACATCTATACTCTGGCCGTGGCCATTGAGTTTTTTCACGTGGCCACCCTGATGCACGACGATTTTCTGGACCACGCGACCACCCGCCGGGGCGCGTCCGCGGCGCACGCCGAATTCGGCCCCACGGTCGCGATTCTCGGCGGCGACGCCATGCTGGCCCACGCCGCGAAAATGGTGGCGGGCCTGAGCGACCACCGCCTGTCCAACTGTTTTGCCGAAGCCGTGCTGCAGACGGCCACGGGAGAAATTGCAGAATTCGCCAGCCAGGGCGACATCGACGTCAGCCACGAAAAATATATCGAAATCATTACCGGCAAGACTGCCTGGAGCCTGCGCGCCGCCTGCGAACTGGCCGCCGTGCGCTCCGGCGCGCCGGAAGACGAAATCGCTTCCGCCGCCCGCTTCGGTCTGGAGTTGGGCATCGCCTTCCAGATCGTGGACGATGCTCTGGACATAGCCCCGATCAACGATATCGGCAAACCGGCCGGCGGAGATTTGCGCGAACGCAAATGCACCCCCCTGATCCGCTGTTACCGCGATTCTCTCCCCCCGGACCAGGCCTTGCCCTTTGCCGCAAAATTCAGCGCGGGGGCCTTCAGCGACGCCGAAGCCGAAGCCATCATCGGCGCGATGCGCCGGACGGGCTGCGACGAAAAAACCCGCGCCCTGGCCGACGAGCACCTCGGCCGCGCCAGAGCGGCTCTTTCGGCGTTGCCAGCCGGACCAAGACGCGATACCTTGGCTTTGGTTCCCGACTATATCAAAAAGCGCAACCGCTAACCCCGCCCCTACAAGCACCTCCAGGCAGAGAGCCATGACGGACGCATACCCCACCCAGCCGCCGAATCCTTTACAATCGTCTCCGCAATCGCTTCTCGATTCTCTGGACCGAACGCTGGAGCTTGCCTTTCCTCCGGCCCTGGCCCAACTGACGCAGTCGCTGATGGATCCCATGCCGAATTTTTCGACCATCAGCCGCTATCTGGGCATGGACCCCGCTCTGGCCGCCGCTGTTCTGAATATCGCCAATTCCCCCATTTACGGTTTCTCAATGAAAATTACTGATATCCAGCGCGCGGCCATCGCGCTGGGCACCCGCGAACTGTTCAAGCTTGTCATCGCGCTGGCCATCCAAAAGCGCATGCACGGGCTGCTGAGGCGCAGTCCTGAAGCGCAGTTCGGCGACTGGCGCATCACTCTCTGGGGGGCCATCGCGGCCGAAGAGATAGCCATGACTCTCGCTCCCGACAAAAGCGCGGAAGCGTACCTCGGCACTTTGCTGAAAGACCTGCCGCTGCTTCTGGCTCTGTGCGGCGACAACGCTCCGGACTGGCTGGTCTCGGTCCCCATGCTGACCATGTGCGGCAAAGAACAGGCGGAGAGCGAGCGGCAAACCTGGGGCATAGAACATGCTGCCCTGGCCGGACGGCTGCTGGAGCGCTGGCATTTTTCGCCGGAACTGGCCGAAGCTGTCACCACTCACCATGACGCCCTTGACGACATCGGTCGAAAGCCGCTGGCCCGCTGCCTGGCGCTTGCCACCCGCTGGGCCGAACTGCTGCACGGCAACACCGACGACATCGCGCCGCTGGCCGCTTTTGAAGTAACCCTTGCCGCCGCCCTCTCCCTGTCTTCCTCGGAAATGGAAGGCCTGCGCCAGCGTTGCACCACCCTCTTCAAAACCATGCTGCCTCAACTGGGCGTACAGGAAGCTCCCAGTCATACGCGTTTTTACGAGTATACCCTGCCGACCCTGCAAAACCTCTATTTTCTCAGTCTGGAACTGTTCGCCGAAGAAGACGGCCTGGCCGGCATGGCCAGACGGCTGCGGCGGCAGTTGCGTCTGCACTGGGGCATAGACGAATGGGAACTGGGGCTGCGCATTCAGGACAGCGCGCTGTTCATGCTGTACCGTTGCACAAAAAATATGCCGGAACCGCTGGAAACAGGCCCCCTGGACCCGGCCGAAATCAAATGGACTCCGGGTCTGGAACGTTTCGCCTTTATCACTTCCGGCAACCACTGGGGCCAGATCAGACTGCCCGCGGCCGCGGCCCGCACCTCGCGGGAAACCCTGGCCCTCTATTTTCATTTCGTCAGCGTGATGCTGGACCGCTATCACAAAGTTCGCGCCCGGCGCGAAAAACAGGCCGACACCATGGCGGCCCTGCCCATCGGCGTGGCACGGCTGGACGAGGCGGGGCAGTTCATTGACGCCAATCAGACCTTTCTGCACATGTTCAGCCTGCCGGGCGTGCCCCAGCGCATGCCGGTGACTGCCCTGCTTCAGCATCGTTTCGCCACGGACATTCTTCAGGAATGGCAGAGTTTCATCGCATCCGACGCGCCGCTGTACAGCAGGGTCATGCAGCCGAGGACTTCGGACCCCTTGCATCCGGGCGGTCTGGTGCTGCTCGTTCACCGCCTGCGGGATAAAGACAACGAATTTCTTCTGCTGCTCGAAGACGCCGGAAAATTTTCCGACCTGCAAGAATCCGCCGTGCGGCACAGTCAGTTCGTCAACCGCATTCTGGCGGCCATGCCCGGCATTATTCTGACTCTGAACGCCGAAGGCGAGGTGACCTGGGCTTCTCCTCGGGGCGCCGGATTTCTGGGCAAAAACATCTTTGATCTGGCGAAACCGGCGACCGCGTTTTTTCAGTCTTCCTGGGACAAAAATTTTCTGGCCGGAGTGCACCAGACCACGGTCATGGAAGTGCAGTTGCAAAACGAATCGCCGCAAAGCGAACTTTTCGAGCTGCTCATCACGCCCATGCCCGACGCGGCCGACCAGACCATGCTCGCGCTGGTGCGCGACATGGCCGCGGTACGGCATATTGACGACAACAACCGGTTGCAAAGCAACCTGGACCCGGTCACCGGGCTGCTCATCCATTCCCAGTTCCACGTCGCTCTGGAACGCGAGGCCGACCGCGCGCGTCACACCGGCAAGGCGATCGGGATCATTTTCTGCGATCTTGAGGGATTCAAGCAGGTCAACGCCATGTACGGTTATCAGACCGGCGATTCCGTGCTGCGGCGCGTGGGCGCCACCATCAACGCCGTTGTCCGCAAAGGGCTGGACGTGCCCGCCCGCTTCGGCGGCGACGATTTTGCCGTCATCGTCGGCGGCCCCTCCCGCGAGCAGCTTGAAAACACCGCCGTCAGAATTCAGCAGGGCGTGCAGGCCGCCTGCAAAGGCTCCGTACAGATGAACTGCGGCCTGTGCCTGCTGTCCGGCGGCGAATCAAGCCAGTGGCAGGCGCTGGAGGCGGCAAAAAAAGCCTGCGCCCGCTCCCGGGGCATGCCCGGCCGGCTCGCCTGGGCCGAAGAAACATCATCGTGACACCGCCGCCATTCAAGGACCTGCCATGCTGCAACGCATAGAAACCAGACTGCGCCCCCGGATCAGCGATTCCGTCGGGCAGAACGTGGCCCGCGCCATCACCGCTTCCTTGGGCCTGCGCGTGGCCCGGGTGGCCGTGCGCCGCATATTCACCGTGGCCGGGCTTGAGTCCGGGCCCATGGCCCGCTGCCTTGAGGACGGCGTGCTGCACGACCCCGTGCTGCAGGAAGCGGGCTTTTCCGCGACGGGCACGGACGCCGACTGGGTGCTGGAAATCTCCTTTCGCCCCGGCGTCACCGACAACGAAGGCCGCACCGCCCGCGACACCCTGTCCCTGGCGCTCGGCATAGACGACCGTCGGTCCCTGGCCGTATATACCGCCGTCCAGTACCATATCAGCGCCGAGCCGGGCAAAACGCTGGCCCGGGCCGATGTGGAACGCATAGCCAAAGATCTGCTGGCCAACGAGCTGATTCAGCGCTTTCAGATCAAAAACCGTGAGGAATGGGCAAAAGAACCGGGCTTTCCCGCCCAGGCGGCCCAGGTGTCGGGCCAGGCCATCCTCCAGGTTGCGACCATCCCCCTTTCCGGCATGGACGACGCGGGCATGCTCGCCTTTTCGCGGGAAAACACCCTGGCTCTTTCCCTGGACGAAATGCGCGCCATCAAAGCCTATTACGCGGACAAAACTGTGAGGGCCGAACGCGGGGCGGCGAAGTTGTCCCTGGAGCCCACGGACGCGGAAATTGAGGTGCTGGCTCAGACCTGGTCCGAGCATTGCAAACACAAAATTTTTGCCGCGGTCATCCGCTACGAAGACAGGGACGCGGGTACAAAAGAAACCATCGACGGCCTGTACAGGACCTATATCAAAGGTTCCACCCAAGCTGTTCGCGAAAAACTGGGCAACGCGGATTTCTGCCGTTCCGTGTTCACGGACAACGCCGGGGTGGTGAAATTCACCGACGACTTTGACGTGGCCATCAAGGTCGAAACCCACAACAGCCCTTCCGCTCTTGACCCCTACGGCGGCGCGCTGACGGGCATCGTGGGCGTCAACCGGGACCTGATGGGCGTGGGCATGGGCGCGTCCATGGTCTGCAACATGGATGTGTTCTGCTTTGCCTCGCCCTTTCACAAAGGGGAGTTGCCCCCGCGTCTTCTGCATCCTCGCCGGGTCATGGAAGGCGTGCGCACCGGAGTGGAACACGGCGGCAACAAGTCGGGCATCCCCACGGTCAACGGTTCCGTGGTCTTCGAGGAACGGTATCTCGGCAAGCCCCTGGTCTACTGCGGCACCGTGGGCCTGCTGCCCGCCGTCATAAACGGCAAACCCGGCCACTGGAAAAAGGCTTCCGTGGGCGACGCCGTGGTCATGGCCGGCGGCCGCATCGGCAAAGACGGCATCCACGGCGCGACCTTTTCCTCCGAGGAACTGCACGAGGAAAGCCCGGCAACGGCCGTGCAGATCGGCGACCCCATCACCCAGCGCAAGCTTTATGACTTCATTCTGGTCGCGCGCGACAAGGCTCTGTACAGCGCCATCACCGACAACGGCGCCGGGGGGCTTTCTTCCTCCGTGGGCGAGAGGGCGGGGGATACCGGCGGCTGCCGCCTGGATCTGGCCAAAGCGCCCCTGAAATACGACGGCCTGCGGCCCTGGGAAATTCTGCTCTCCGAAGCCCAGGAACGCATGACCCTGGCCGTGCCCCCGTCGAAGATGGCCGCATTTCTGCAACTTGCCCGCGAAATGGACGTCGAAGCCGTGGCGCTGGGAGAATTCACCGATTCCGGCCTCTTTGAAGTGGAATACGACGGCATCCCCGTGGCGTCTTTGCGTATGGATTTCATGCACGACGGCGTGCCCCGCATGCAGCTGGACGCGGTCTGGCAGACTCCGGATTGCGCCAAAAGCATCCACGACGACGTACTGGACGTCGCCGTTCCGAAGCAGGGCGAACTTCTGCGCGCCATGCTGGGGCGGCTGAACATCTGCAGCAAAGAATACCTGATCCGCCAGTACGACCACGAGGTCAAGGGCGGCAGCGTGATCAAACCTCTGGTCGGCGCCCTGCGGGACGGCCCCGGCGATGCGGCTGTGCTGCGTCCCCTGCTGGACAGGGATGAAGGCATCACCCTGTCTCACGGCATTTGCCCGAAATTCAGCGATTACGACAGTTACTGGATGATGGCGAACGCCATCGACGAAGCCGTGCGCGGGTCCGTTGCCGTGGGCGCGGACCCCGCGCGCCTGGCCGGGGTAGACAACTTTTGCTGGTGCGACCCGGTGCAGTCCGAACGCACCCCGGACGGGCGCTATAAACTGGCCCAGCTGGTGCGGGCCAACAAGGCCCTGGCGGATTTCTGTCTGGCCTACTCCGCGCCCTGCGTGTCCGGCAAAGATTCCATGAAGAACGACTACACCGGCGGCGGGGTCAAAATCTCCATCCCCCCCACGGTGCTCTTCACCGTGCTGGGGGTCATTCCGGACGTGAAATACGCCGTTTCCAGCGACTGGAAAAAACCCGGCGAAGCCGTGTACCTGCTGGGCCAGAGCTTTCGCGAACTGGCGGGCAGCGAAATCGCCTCCGAACTGCGAAAAAAGGCGCACCGCGTGCCGCGCGTGGACGCCAAGAGCGCATCAGCCCGTTACCTGGCTCTGCACAAAGCCATTGCGGCCGGTCTGGTCAGCGCCTGCCATGACCTGTCCGACGGCGGCCTGGGGGTCGCGCTGGCGGAAATGGCCCTGGGCGGCCGCCTGGGCGGCGTGATCGACCTGGCCTCTGTTCCCGCCGAAGCCATGACCCTGACGGAACTCTTGTACGGCGAATCCGCCTCTCGTCTGCTGGTCACGGTGCCCGCCGGGCAAACGGCGGCCTTTGAGGCCCTGTTCGCGGGTCAGGTCTGCGCCCGTATCGGCGAAACCGGCGGCAACGAGCTGGTGATCGTCGAAGGCGTGGCTCCGGTGCTGAATGAGCCGGTGGAAGCGCTGGCTAAGGCATTCAAGGCCACGCTGGACTGGTGATGGTGAAGAGTGAGGCTCCCGGTTTTTTTGCCGGGAGCGGTTCCGGTGAGAAGTTCTGTTTTTCTTTTTCCATAGTTGGTTGACTCGGGCCATCCTGGCCCTCGCCCTTCGGGCGGGGTCGCTTTTGCTCCCCCGTCTCGTTCCGCTTTTCTGCGGAACGGTCGCCTGCCCGGCGGGGGCCAGGGAGGGGGCATCACTGCCCCCTCTCCTGGACCTC
>JAVBRE010000121.1:0-27162 GCA_031548325.1 Desulfovibrionaceae bacterium | reverse complement strand
GTCATGTACAACAAGAGTACACTCCGTCGCCGAAACCTCGTCTTCCTCGCCTGACGGCAAACCGAAGCCCCGCCGAGAAAAATTGAATGGATTTGCTGCATTTCTGAGAGAGTTCAAGACAGAGCCCGGTTTATTATCATGCGGAGGCCGTTTTCCGGTTGCGGAAAATGGCCTCTGCCTATGCGGGTCAAGGGGCTTGGCCCCTTGCAGGGTGGTCCGGAGGGGCGGAGCCCCACCCGGGTTAAACGGTTGTTTTTTAAGAAACCCCGGGCCACTTCGGGGAACAAGGCGTAGCTCACCACGTCGTAGATGCTGGCGCCCGGATAGCCCTTTTCGGCCAGGATTTTCTTCAGGCTTTCCATCTGGGGCGGAATGTCGTCGGCCGGGCGGTAGGTGATGCGCGGCAGATCGCCGATGATTTTGTCGGCCACTTCGGGGTTCACGGGGGCCGGGGTTTTGCCGTACTTGCCGCGGGCCAGATCCGCCACCTCGGTGGGAACGGCGGCGTAACGTTCGCCCAGGCCCACGTTCATGGCGGCCATGGAACCCACAATCTGGCTGGTGGGGGTGACCAGCGGCGGATAGCCGATGTCGGCCCGCACGCGGGGCATTTCTTCCAGCAGCTCGTCGTATTTGTCCTCCCAGCCTTGCTCTTTCAACTGGTTGCGCAAATTGGAGAGCATGCCGCCGGGAATCTGGAAGGTCAGCACCTTCACGTCCACGTCGAAATTGGTGTTCAGGTTGAAGTCTTTGGCCAGGTTCTTCTTCACGTTGCGGAAGAAGTCGGCCAGGGGATAGAGGCTTTCTTTCCTGATGCCCGTGTCGCGGCTCTGGCCTTCAAGGGCCGCGATCATGGATTCGGAACAGGGCTGGGAAGTGCCCAGAGCGAAAGGAGACAGGGCGCAGTCAACCACATCGGCGCCTGCTTCAATGGCCTTCAGATAGGACATGGAGGCCATTCCGCTGGTGTAGTGGCTGTGCAGGTGCACGGGCAGGTGCCGGGTCTTGGGGTTTTCCTTCAGGCTCTTGACCAGGTCATAGGCCACGTACGGCGCGATCAGGCCGGACATGTCCTTGATGCACAGAGAGTCGACCCCGCGCTCGGCAAAGGCTTCGGCCACATCCACAAAGTTTTGGGTGGTGTGGAAGGGGCTGATGGTGTAGACCATGGCGCCCTGAACGTGCGCGCCCGTCTTTTTGGCCGCCCTGATGGCGGTTTCCAGGTTGCGCACGTCGTTCAGCGCGTCAAAGATGCGGATGACGCTGATGCCGTGCTCCACCATCTTGGCCACAAAGGCTTCCACCACGTCGTCGGCGTAGTGGTTGTACCCCAAAATGTTCTGGCCGCGCAGCAGCATGGAAATGGGGGTTTTCTTCAGCTTGGCCCGCAGTTCGCGCAGCCGCTGCCAGGGGTCTTCGTTCAGAAAACGCAGACAGGAGTCAAACGTCGCGCCGCCCCAGGCTTCCAGAGCCCAGTAGCCGATGTCGTCCAGAGCTTCGAGTTCGGGCTCCATGTCCGAAAGGCGCATGCGGGTGGCTGCCAGGGATTGGTGCCCGTCGCGCAACACAGTTTCCATGATGCCGACGGGGCGGGCTCCGGAAGCGTTGGCGGGTTTGTACACAGGTTTGATGGGAGCATGAGCCATAATTCTTTCTCCTTTCGTGTCATCACTTAGTCGTAGTTGACCGCGCTGATTTGCATCAGCTTTTCCCAGTTGTGGTGGGCTTCCATATAGCGCAGCGTGCCTGTCTTGCCTCTGATGACCAGGGAGTGGGTAATGGCGCCGGTCCCGCCGTAGGTCACGCCGCGCAAAAATGTGCCGCCGGATATGCCCGTGGCGGCGAAAAACACTTCGTCCGTTTTGACCAGAGTTTCGACCGACAGGGTCTCGGCCAGAGAAATGCCTGCCTGAAGAATGGAGTTTTTTTCCTGCTCGGACTGGGGGTCCAGCCGGGCCAGCATCTGTCCGCCCATACCGCGTATGGCGCAGGCCGAGATAACGCCTTCGGGGGTGCCGCCGGTGCCCATCATCACATCCACTTCGGACCTGGGGTCCACCGCCATCAACGCGCCGGAAACGTCGCCGTCCGTATGCAACTGGATGCGTGCGCCGGCTTTGCGGATATCTTCGATCAGCCCTTTGTGGCGGGGTTTGTCCAGCACGAAGACGATGAGGTCGTTGACGTCCTTGCCCAGGGCTTTGGCCACGGCGCGCAGGTTGCCGGCCACCGGGGCGTCAAGATCGATCGCCTTGGCCGCCGGAGCGGGAACCACCAGTTTTTTCATATAGAAACTTGGGCCCGGGTCGTACATGGCGCCGGAAAGAGCCGCGCCCACAACGGAAATGGCATTGGGGCGGCCGGTGGCAAGAAGATTGGTGCCCTCGACCGGATCAACGGCGATGTCAAGGGCCAGACCCTTGCCGGTGCCCACGGTTTCGCCGTTGAACAGCATGGGGGCTTCATCCTTCTCCCCTTCGCCGATGACGATGCGGCCCTTGATGTCAAGGGCATTGAACCCGAGGCGCATGGCGTCCACGGCCGCCGCGTCTCCGTCTTCTTTGGCGCCTTTGCCCAGCCAGCGGGCCGATGCCAGAGCCGCGGTCTCCGTCACGCGCACCAGATCCATGGCCAGGTTGCGGACAGGGGCTTCTCGAGTCAGGATCTGCGTGTGCATAGGATTTCGTACTCCCGCGTTCAATGCTCCGTCAAGCTCTGGCCCTGGCCTTGGATTGCGTTTTTTTCAGGGCTTCCTGCTTTGCGCGCTGTTCGTCCTCGGCCTTGGCGATCACGGTATCGCCGAAGACCAGCAGGATGGGGCTGGCCACAAACATGGAGGAGGCGGTACCCACAAAGACGCCGATGAACATGACCAGCGCGAAGTCGTGGATGATGCCCCCGCCGAAAAACAGCAGCGAAGAGATGACGATCAAGGTGGTGCCGCTTGTCAGCACCGTGCGCGAGAGGGTCTGGTTGATACTTTTGTTGATGAGGACGGACAGGCGTTCGCCTTTGCGGTCTTGCAGGTTTTCGCGGATGCGGTCGTAAACGATGATGGTGTCGTTCAGCGAATACCCCACGATGGTCAGAAGAGCGGCGATGATGGTCAGGTCGCAGTCATTGTGCATGATGGAAAAGAGTCCCACCGTGATCAGCACGTCGTGCAGGATGGAAACGATGGCCCCGAGGGCGAAGATCAACCTGAGCTTCCAGCACAGGGCGACGGTGAGCACCGTCGCGGCAAGCACGAGCAGGGCCTTGCCCACGCCGACCATCTCAAGCAGGTACATGCCCCCGGCAAGACCGCCGGCCATGAGCGCGGCGATCAGCCAGCGGTGTTCGAATCGGCCGGAGATATAAATGGCGATCAGCAGCGTCGCGAAATACATGGCTTCCACGGCTTTGGACCGCAGATCGGCGCCCACCTTGGGACCGACGGATTCAAGGCGCTGGATGTCGACCGGGTTGCCGGCGAGTTTGGCGGCCAGGAGCGAGGTCAACTGCTCGCGCAGCACGGAGCCGGAGATGTCGGTGCTCGAAACCCGCACCAGATAGGACAGTCCGCCGTCGTCGCCGTAGCTTTGCACCACCAGGCCGGGCAGCTTGAGGTCGTCCAATGTGCTTTTCAGCACGCCGTCGGCCACGGGCTTTTGGAATTTGATCTGGGCGACGGTGCCGCCGGCGAAGTCGATGCCGTAGCGGGGACCGCCTTTGACGGCCAGAGACGCTACTCCGGCCAGAATGAGCACGATGGATATGATGTAGGAAATCTTGCGGATTCCCACAAAATCTATGTTCAGGTTGTTCGGTACCAGATGAAGGCCCATCACAGGCTCCTTTTCAGGCTAAATGCTCAGGGGACGGCCTTTTTTGCCCATCCACAAGTCGTATACGATGTGCGAAACAAAAATCGCGGTGAACATGGAGACCACGATGCCGAGAGTCAGGGTCACGGCGAAGCCCCGGATGGGGCCGGTGCCGAATTGATACAGAATGACCGCGGCGATGACGGTGGTCAGGTTGGAGTCGGTGATGGTCAGCGTGGCTCGTGAAAAGCCCATGCGAATGGCCGCTATGGGAGTGAGGCCCTTGGCCAGTTCTTCCCGTATTCGCTCAAAAATCAGGACGTTGGCGTCAACAGCCATGCCCAGGGTCAGTACAATGCCCGCGATGCCCGGCAGGGTCAGGGTAGCGCCGAAGGCCGCCATGCCCGCAAGAACGAAGACGATGTCCAGCAGCAGCATGAGGTCGGCCACCAGGCCGGAGAGACCGTAGTAGATGGCCATGAACACGATGACGATAGCGCCGCCGATAAGGGCCGCCATGACGCCTTTGTCAATGGATTCCTGCCCCAGGGAAGGGCCGACGGTGCGTTCTTCAAGAACGGAGACCGGCGCGGGCAAAGACCCGGCGCGCAGGACGAGCGCCAGATCCTGGGCTTCCTGCGTGGTGAAACGGCCGGTGATGCTGGCGGTGCCGCCGCTGATTTTCTGCTGGATCACCGGGGCGGAACGGACCTTGCCGTCCAGCACGATGGCCATGCGTTTGTTCACGTTTTCGCCGGTGATGCGTTCAAACAGCGCGGCTCCCCGGTTGTTGAAGCTCATGCGCACGTATGTCTGGTTCTGCATCTGGTCAAAGGCCGGAGCCGCGTCGGTGATGTATTCGCCGGTCAGCGCGGCTTCTTTGTCCACCAGGATGGGTTCTCCGGCCGTGCCGTCCTTGGTCATCATGGGCAACAGTTCGGTGCCGGGCGGCAAAAGCCCCCGCGCGATGCGGGCAGGGTCTTCGTTGTCGCGCACCATACGGAATTCGAGGTGAGCCGTCTGCCCCACGATCTGGATGGCGCGGTCGGCGTCCTTGATGCCGGGCAGTTGGATGATGATGCGGTTTTCATCCGGCTGTTCGCGGATGTCCGGCTCGGAAACGCCGAACTGGTCGATGCGGTTGCGGATGGTGGTCAGGGCCTGATTCAGGGCCATGCGGGACATGGAAGCGCGCTCGGCGGCTTTCAGCGTGCCCACATAGCGCAGGCGGCCTTCTTCCGCAGTTTGGGGAGAGGCGAATTCAAGCTGGCCGAACTGCTTGGCCAGCAGTTCCTCAAAGGCGGCCTTCTGGTCGGCTTTGGCCAGGGTGATTTCAAGCTTGTCGCCCGGCAGCAGACGGGGGCGCAGGGTCAGTATCCCCTTGTCCCGGGCCAGGGAACGAATATCAGTGCCCATCTGGGTGACGGAGTTTTCAATGGCTTTATCCACCTCGACCCCAAGGGTCAGATGGATGCCTCCCACCAGGTCAAGTCCCAGATTGATCTTCGCATCCGGCAGAAAGCGGCGCAACGAAGAATTGGACACGCCGGGCAGGCCCGGCAGCAGATAGACGATGGAAAGCACCACCGCCAGAGCAGTGACGGCAAGTCTCCATTGCAGGCCTTGTCTCATAGTAACTCCTGAAGCACTATCACCGGGATACGCTGGAGGTATCGACCGGGCCGGTTGAACACGCATGCCCCCTGAACAGGGGGCATGCGCGCCTGAAAAAACGTAGCGGCTTACTGCACCGCGGGTTTGTCTTTGTCCTTGTCGCCGCTGATCACTTCCACCGCAGGGCTTTCAGAAACCGCCGCCTCGGCGGCCGGCGTTTCAGAGACCGGAGCTTCTACCGGCGCTTCAACCGGAGTTTCAATCGCCTTGTCGTCCGCTTTGCCCTTGCCCTTTTTGGGTTCCTTCTTGGCCGGAGGGACGCCCTGCGTTCTGGCGGCCGGGGCCGCCGCGATGGAACCGCGGGTCATGGTCACCTTGGTTTCGCCCAGGTCGATAACAGCCAGATCGTCGCGGATTTCAACGATACGGCCGAACATGCCGCCGGCGGTGATGATCGCGTCGCCTTTTTTAAGGGCGGCAAGCATCGCTTTGTGTTCTTTGGCTTTTTTCTGCTGCGGGCGGATGAGCAGAAAGTAGAAAACCAGAAAAATAAGCGCGAACGGCGCAAGGGAGGCCAGCAAGTTGCCTTCCTGCCCGGCTTGTTGCCCAGCACCCATGGCATAGGCGGTGTTGATCCAAGACATGATTCCTCCGGTGAATGTAAATCATTATGTTATGCAAAAACGTTGTTTTTTACCCCGTGAACGAGAAAAATTCAACGCTTTTATTTGAGGTCGTGCGTAGCGTCCGAACTGTCTTCCTCAAGGGTTTGCGCGATGCGGTGGCGGCGGTACAGACCGTAGCCCAACGCGGTCGACAGGACGAATAGCATCGCGGAAAGCAGTATGCGCCACAGGGGATCTACGCGCATGCCGCTGCCCAGAACGGCGAAGATCAGGTTCTGGGGGATATAGCCCACGCAGGATCCGGCGATAAAAGCAAGCGCCGGAATGGATGATATGCCGGCCAGCGCGGTGGTCATCGCGTTGTTGCCGACCGGCAGGCAACGCACGACCAGGGTCATGCTGAAAGGCGCGCGGGCAAGAAAGGCGTTGAGTTTTTGCATGCGCCGCCCGAACAGACGGGTGACGAACGAACGACCGAGCAGACGGGCATAAAAAAAACCGCCCGCGCAGCCCAGTGTGGTCGCAAAAGTGGCGAACAGGGCGCCGAGGGCCGCGCCGAAAGCATAGCCGCCCAGAAAACTCAGCGCCTGGCGCGGAACTCCGACGGCGGAGGCAAGGGCGGCCGCGCCGACATAGACGGCTATGCCGGCCGCGCCTTGCTGCCGGATGTGGGAGTCCACCCATTGGGAGTCCAGATGCGGCAGGTTAAGGGCGTCCGCCAGCAGGATGAGCCCGGCCAGGGTCAAAAAAAGTATGCCGCCTTTGCAAAGCGCGCGAAATGTGCGCCCGGAAGAAAAGCTCATGGGGATTTCCGGGGAACGGCGCCGAGAACGCAGAGCGCCGTGCAGACGATCTGCCCGGCCAGCAGCAGAAAATGCCGCTCCTGAACGGCAAAGCCGATCATGGCCAGACAGCCGCCGCCGTAAATGACGGACCCCGTCCAGTCTGCAATCCCGGCGGCCCCTTCGGGCTTTTTCAGCGAAAAGCGCCCGGCCCTCCAGAGCAGAAACAGGCCCGCAGCCTGGCAAAGGCAGGAGGCGTAGAGCACCGCGTAACGTGACATCAGTCGTTTTTTTCCTTGATGCTGTAATTCACATGGCGACTTTGCATCCAGCGGACGGCCAGCAGGTCGAAGCAGGTCTTTTTCGCCCGGTCCCAGATGCCGTACTTGGATGCGCCGTGCAGTCGCGGGCGGTGATTGACCGCGACTTCCGCAATCCTGGCTCCCTGCATCTTCATCAGTGTGGGCAAAAAGCGGTGCATGCCCGCGAACATGGGCAGGCGTTTGGCCATGCTCGCCCGCAGCACTTTCAGCGAGCAGCCGGTGTCCTTGATGTTTTCGCGGGTAAGGGCGTTGCGGACCATGTTGCCCCATTTCGAGGCCCAACGCTTGGCCGGGCTGTCCTGGCGCTTTTTTCGCCAGCCCACGACCATGTCGATGCCGTCCTTGCCGTACAGGGCGAGCATGGCCGGGATATCGGCGGGGTCGTTTTGTAAATCGGCGTCCAAGGTAACGATGGCGCTTCCCCTGGCTGCGGCGAACCCGGCGCTGAAGGCCGCGGACTGGCCGCAGTTGGCGGCGAAAGAAAGGTAGCGCAGTTCGGGCGTCCGCGTGGACAGATCCCGGATAAGGGCCAGGCTGCCGTCGATGCTGCCGTCGTCGACCAGGATCAACTCCCAGCTTTTGCCGGCAAGAGCCATGGCGACGGCGATTTCGTGCGCGAGAACGGGCAGGTTGTCCTTTTCGTTGTACACCGGAACAACCAGGGAAATTTCAGGAAAAGAGGCCGGATCCGTCATGCCGTACAATGTCCTTGATAGGTGCAAATACGGTTTCGTATACGAGCTTTGATGCAACCTGTAAAGGTTGGTCAGCGGTCCAGTCGTCGTCAGACAAGAAAGACAGCGTTTTTGCGACGGGAGTGTACTTTTTGGTACATGACCGACGCAAAAACGCTGTCTGACGCAGTATCACGGCGTACTGGACCGCTGACAGTCAGGGCAAGGTGGTGGCCACCGTGGGCTCTATGCCGACCATGCCGCTTCTGCCGCTGCCGCCCAGCAAAGCCCGCAATTCGGAAGTGACGGGCACACTGATGTTCGCCATGCCCAGCACTTCCTGGCTGGCGGTATGCAGGGCGCGGATGTTGAACCGCACGTTCTTGCTGGTCACGGTATAGGTGCCGACAAGAATGGCCGCGCTGTTCACAATGTTGCTGCCCAGAAGCTCGCTGCGGCGAGTCAGCAGCTTTTCGCCGTTTTGGGGTTCAAAAAGCACGCTGGCGCCCTTGCGCATTTCCTGCACGGAATAACCGGCCTGCACGAACCAGCGGGCAAGGTCTTCGGCCATCTGGCGGGCCAGAGGATTGGATTCGTCCAGATCGTTGACGTTCACGGGCACGGTTACGGCCAGCGACACGCCCACGGTCGGAGTTTCCGGCTGCTGCAGGCGGAAGGCTATCTGGCGGTCTATCTGACGGGCGATGGCGGACGCAGCCTGCGGCACCGTTCCTTCCAGGGATTTGGACGCCAGGGCCGTTCCGGTTCCGGCGAGCAGCGCCAGAGCCAGAAAGGGCAGGGCAAGCAGGCGGGGTATAGGTATGAAACGCATGGGGCGCTCCTTCTTTTTCACTATCGTAAAGTTTTGATCATCAGGTCGACGGAATGCAGTTCTTTTTGCAGCGCGTCGCGCATGACCACATCGCCTTCGGCCGCCGCATAGGCCAGAAGGTAATGTTCCCGCGCCAGTTCCAGGCGGCCCTGAGCGGAATATTCCCTGGCCGTGCGATAATTCCATATGCTGACGGGGTTGTGTTCCGTCGTGGCTATGTCCGTTTCCGGCGGCGCGCCGGTGGCCGCGTTCAAGGCGTTTTTCATGCTGCTGCAACCCGGCAGGGCCAGCAGGGCGGCGCCGAGCGCCGCGAAAAGTGCAGTGCGGTACCGCATCCGCTCCTCCTAGTGAATGTCCTCGCCCCGGTCGATAGGGGTGAGGTTTGTGGGCTGGGTGACTGTTTTGAAGTCCTCGATTCTCAGACCGCCGGCTTTCAGGGTTTTGCCCGTGCCCGCGGCCATGCGCCGGGTGAGGGTGCTGTTCGGCAGCACGATCTGCGCGGCGCGCAGAACCCGGCCGTCCGTGCCCCGGATCAGGCGGGCGTTGATGAATATGGCCTGGCGGTCGGTATAATAGGTGCCCGCGACGAAAACGAGCCCGGGCGTCTTGACGGACACCGCCGGCACCGCGCGCGAAAGCAGAAATTCGCCGTCCTCTTTCAGGGTCACGGCGTCGGCCATGCGGTATTCGCGCACGGGAAAGCCGCGCTGGTTGAATTCATAGAACAGTTGTTCGGCCATGAACCTGCCCAGAGCGGAAGTCTGCGTAAAGTCGTCCTGGCTGACGAAAGAAACCGGCAGAGCCACGGAACCGCGCAAGGACGGATCCATGCCCGCGATGAGCTGGGCGGCCAGTTCCCGCACTTTCAGCTTCAGCTCCCTGGCGTCGGCATACCCGGTCGAAGGCCCCTGCGCCGGGGCCGGAACCCAGACCACGCCGTTGGCGCCGTCGGGTATGGCCAGACCCACGTCATCGTTCGTTGACTGGCGCAAATCGACCCGTTTGCCTCTGTAGGTGGCGGAACCGTTGCCGATCACGTTCTGCGCGCCGAGAATTTCGTCCTGTCG
Source organism: Desulfovibrionaceae bacterium (assembly GCA_031548325.1). GTDB lineage: Bacteria > Desulfobacterota > Desulfovibrionia > Desulfovibrionales > Desulfovibrionaceae > FLUQ01. Next base: position 17,438 of record JAVBRE010000121.1, on the reverse strand, counting down.
GCCGGCGACAGGGTTGTTCAGGCTCGAGGGCATGGCCGGGGGCTTGTTCACGTTGCGAAAGGTCACGCCGGGGCTTCCCGAAGGCAGTGCCCCCCCGTCGCCCCCGGCTCTCGCCGTATGCCCGCCGCCCGCAACCAGAATCAACGCGAACAGCGCGAATGTCCATTTATGCATATGTTCCTCCACCAAGCTGGTCTGCCAGAGTAAGTAGCGCTGAAATAGTCGCCTGACGGCGATCCAAGCTCGCCTGCGCCTATTTCGCGGCAAGAATTTGCAGACAAATCCTTGCAGAGCAGATGCGTTTTTTCAAAGCCACCCTGCTCTGGGCTTATCGGTTGATCCGTCCCCTGACTTAAGCAAGGGGAAAAGATTGCCGTATGAGCGGCCTTTACAGAGCTTGCCGGAAAATATGCAAAATGTTTGCCAGGATAAATCCGCGTCAGGCTTTGCGCCGCAGAGCCAGGCAGGCAGTCTGCAGGGCGTAGGCGGCGACGGCCACGGCAATGATCACGGCGCCGGAAGAGAGGTCGAAAAGGTAGGCAAGATAGAGTCCGCCCAGACAGAAGGCGAAGCAAAGGGCGCCGGCCGCGGCCATCATGCCGGGCAGACCGCGGGTTATCCGTCGCGCCATGTGCGGGGGAATGGTGAGCAGGGCGATGACCAGAATGAGGCCCACGATTTGCAGCAGCATGACCACGGCGAGCGCCGCCATGCCCACGAGCAGGTAGAAGAGTCTTTGTACGGGAAGACCGCGGGCGCGCGCAAAATCCGGGTCAAGGCTGACGGCGGTCAGGCCCTGGCGAAAGCGCAGGGTCACAAACAGCAGCAGAAGGTCCAGCCCGGCCATGAGCAGCAGGCTTTCTCCGGGTACGGCCAGAATGCTGCCGAAGAGAAAGCCCATCAGATCGCCGGCGTAACCCGGCGACAGTTCGATCAGAATAATGCCGAAGGCCATGCCCGCGGCCCACAGTATTCCGATGGCCGTATCGGCTTCGCCCGCGGGGGCGATGTCGCCGTCCTTGATCATGGTCCGGGCCATGACCAGGGATGCGGCCAGCGAAAATCCGGCGGCGCAGGGCAGCACGGGCAGGGCGAACAAAAAGGCCAGGCCGATGCCGCCGTACGCCGCATGGGCCACGGCGCCGGCCAGGTAGGACAGGCGGTTGAGCACCACCAGCGAACCGATGATGCCGCAGGCGATGCTGCACAAAAAAGCCGCGAACAGGGCGTGCTGCATGAAAGGGTAGGCAAGAATGCTCACAGGCCGCCTCCCTGATTGCAGCCGCAGTCCGGCCGGTGGCGCAGGGATTGCCCCACGGGGCAGTCCGGGGCGTGGACGCCGATGAAGGTCCGCATGATCTCCGACGAAGGACAGTCGGGCGGAGCAAGGGTCAAAGTGCGGTTGACCAGCGCCACCCGGCTGAAAAAAGGCGACGCGATGGCCAGCTCGTGGCTGACCACCACTATGGTGACGGCGCTGCGCAACGAGCCGAGAAACTCGTAAAAGCACCATTTGCCCTGGGGGTCGATGCTGGACGTGGGTTCGTCAAGCAGCAGCAGAAAAGGCGCATCCCCCGTTCTGCCCATCAGGGCCCGGGCCACGAGCAGCCGCTGGCGCTGGCCGCCGGACAGGGCGTGGAGCGGGCTTTGGGCGATATCGGCGATGCCCAGCAGATCAAGAGTTTCCATGGCCCGGCGCGCGGCAGCCGCGTCCGTGGGCCAGAGGCGGCCGCCCCGAAAGGGATTAAAGCGAAAAGCGGGCGCGGCGGCGGGATATCGGGCCGCCCCCATCAGGGCCATGTCCAGCACCGTAAAGGGAAATTCTTGCCGAATGGCGGAAAATTGCGGCACGTAGCCGATTTGCGACCGCACTCTTTCAGGGTTCGCGCCAAAAACGCGGACTTCCCCTTTGTCCGCAGACAGAAAGCCCATGATAAGCCGGAGCAGCGTGGTTTTTCCCCCGCCGTTGGGTCCGAGCACGGCCAGAAAATCCCCTTCATCCACCCGCAGGCTGACGTTTTCCAGCACGGCTTCGGACTGCCGGGAGAAACAGAGGTTCTCCAGGCTGATGACGGGCTGTCGGGCGGATTCGGAAGAAAAGGTGGGCATAAATATGTCCTGATAACAGGCTGAGTTTATTTTCTGGCTAGGAAAGCGTTTTTGCTGACGCGGCCGGGGAGCGAATTCAGCCTGTTATCGAGCCAGGGCGGAGGACAAGGCGGAAGCGACGCGCCACATTTCGCCCGGCCAGTCCGGGTCAAGGGGGGATGCGGCGATGACCCGGGCCTTGATGTTCGAGGCTATGGCGGCCACCGTGCCCGCATTGGCCATGGGGTCGGTTACGACAACCCTGATTTTTTCCCTGGCGGCGAAATCCAGCAGCGCGGCCATGCCTTTGGGGCCGGGCTCCTTGCCCTGCAATTCCACGCTGGCTTCACGCAGATCATAGTTGTGGGCGAAATAGGCCCAGCCCTGGTGAAAGGTAAGAAAAGTCCGTCTGTCCCGCGGCAGCGGGGCGAACAGCGCGGCCATGCGCGCGTCGAGGGCGCTCACCGTCGCCGTGAACGCGGCGGCCCGGGCCTGGAATTCGGCCCTTTTTTCCGGCCTGGCCCTGGACAGGGCATCGCATATCTGCGGTATGATCTGCAGCACGACACGGGGAGAAAGCCAGATATGCGGGTCGTCGCCTTCCAGCCCGTGATCGTGGCCGTGCTCTTTCGCGTTCCGGCCGGGGGAACCGGCGGAACGCAGGGCCAGATCGGGTTTGCCGTGCAGGCGGGTGATGACGTCGATATGGCGCAGCACGGTCATGTTTTTGTTCAGGCTTTGAAAGCGGGGCAGCCACTGGCTTTCAAAGGGCAGGTCCACGGCAAAATACAGGACGGCTTTGCCGACCTGAACCATTTGGGCCGCGGTAGGCTCATAGGAGTGAGGGTCGCGGCCTTTGTCGACCAGAACCGTGACGCTGACGTCCGGCCCGCCGATCTGTTCCACGAAGCAGCGCTGCGGGGGAATGCTGACGGCAACGGGCAGGGGCGCGTCTGCGGGCGCGGCGGCAGGGCATACGGCAGGGAAAAGAATGGCCGCCCCGGCCAGGAAAAACAGCCCTGCGGCGATTTGCAAGGCGCAAAGGCGGATGCGCAGGGCAGACCGTGTCGCCATGGAATGATTTGTGGTCTTTCGACAAAAAAGCGCGCGGGATGACACGGTCTACAGCCCCAGGTCGGCCAGCAGGCTGTCCACATCGCCCTGCGAAGAGTCTTTTGTGGGACCCTTCAATTCCGACCCTTTGATTTCTTCCAGGCGGCGGCGGCTTTCGCGGGCGATTTCCTCAATGTCTTTTTCCGGCGCCTCTTCGCGGGTTTTAAGCATCAGCCCGCTGGAAACGTACATCTCAAAAATCGAATTCTGGATGTCTCCCAGAGCTTTCACCACCTTTTTCAGACGCTGGCCCGTGAGGTCTTGAAAGCTGAGGGCGGTCATGATCCGGGTCATGCCTTCTTCGGTGGCCGTGACGTGCCCCGTCAGCTTTTGCGCCGCGTCGGCGGGGATGCTGCTCTGTATTGAGGCCAAGAGGGCGTCCGTTTCCTGTAGCATGTCCTGTATGTCTTCCACCGTGCCCATAATGTTTTCCGTGGCTTCGAGAGTGGAATCCATGACTTCCTGCAACTGGTCCGCGGCTTCGGAAAAAAGCCTGCCGGTGGCCTCTTTGTCGGGAATGGCCGGGGAAGAGGTCGAGGCCACGGTGGCTATTTCTTTGTACATGTTCTGCAAGCCCTGGCGCATACCATCGTTGATCTGGCGGTAGAATTCGCCCTCCGCCAGCGATGCGCTCACAGAAGAGGCAAGCGACGCCCGCACGGCGGACAGAAGCGCGTCCCGGGACGCCGCGTCAAGAAATTGCGCGGACGCCTGCGACGCCAGGCCGTCTGTTACGTCGGCCATAACCCGTTCAACGATTTGACTCTGCGAGACCATGGGGTTTCCTTCAGGATCGGTTTGCTATTCCAGGCGTTTTTCACGCAGGTTTTTTCGTTCTTCACTGAAAACAAAACGGATGATTTTTTCCCGCTCCTCTTCCGGCAGACGGAAAAAAACAAACGTGAACACAGACCCGCTGCTGGTGCGGGCCATGGCTTTCACTTCGCCGACGCCGGAGGCGGCAAACAAACCGCCCTGGCCCAGGTTGAGCACCACTTCCAGCCAGTCGCCGGGCGCAACGGGAACATCGGCGGCAAAGGCCAGTTCGGAAGCGCTGATGCGGCTGACCGTGAGGATGTGCGGAAAATCCTGTTCCAGGCTGGCGCTGCGCATGCCGGCCAGGATGGAGTCCAGCTTTATGTCCATCTGGCACAAAAAACGGTTGACCGGCTCCGGCAGGTGCGAAGCGGCCATGAATTCCTCGCGGATGGAGCCGCCGGCCACTGCGCCGACCGGAGAGAGCGCGGGGTCGTCAGGCCCGCTCAAAGGGCGGAAGCGCCCCTTGAGATAGGTGTCAATGCTGGAGTAGACCGTTTTTTCAGCCATAAGGCCATCCGCTTATTTCTTGTTTTCCTGCAAAAACTTTTTGGCCCGTCCGGCTTCCGGGCTGGAAGGGTATTTTTTGATCAGTTCTTCCAGGCGCAGTCGGGCGGCGTCCTTTGTACCGGCGGCGTAAAAGGCCATGCCTTGCTTCAGCATGGCGGACTGGAATTTGCTGCTGCCGGGAAATTTTTCGATGACCTGCTGGTAGGCCAGCGCCGCGCCGGCATAGTCTTTCAGCTGGTAATACGATTCGCCCAGCCAGAAGTGGGCGTTGCTGGCCAGTTTATGCTGGGGAAAACTTTTGCCGAAATCGCCGAAGGCTTTGACCGCGTCTCTGTAGCGACGGCTGCCGAAAGCCTGCATGCCCGCGTCGTACAGGGCTGTCGCCGTATCCACGGCCGTAGCGCCGGAAGCGCCGCTCGCCCCCGGTTGGGGCACGGCGCCGGTGGTGGCGCTTATGGTCGAACTGGTCGAAGGCACGCCGCCGGGGGGGGTGGGGTGCATGCCGGAATAGCCGCCGGCATCCGCCGGGGCGTTCAGGGCCTCGATCTGCATGCCCAGTTCTGAGGCCATCTGGCGCAGGGCCACTTCCAGCCTGTTGGTGGTGTCGCGCAGGCGTCCCATTTCCGACGCCGCGTCAGCCGCGCCCTTGGCGTTCATCTCGTCAAGCTGGCCGCGCACGGTGTTAAGTTCCTGCCGCATGGCCTGCATTTGCGCCCACATATCGGCCTGGCCGGGCAATACCTGTTCCACGTTGCCGACCTTCGAGGACAGGCCGCGCACCTGTTGTTCGTTCTGGTTGACCCGCGCCGTCAGGTTGTCGAGATCGCTCTGCCTGACGCAGGAGCTGAGGGCGGGCAGGGCCAGAAGACCCGCAAGGCAAAGAACAAAACGCATCTTCATGAACGGACTCCGGTTTGGTTATTCCTGCGCGGGGCGCTGCCCCTGCGGGTTTTCATTCATGGGCATGGCGCGGCGACGGCCGATGCACAAATATAAAAGTCCCCCCAGCACGGGGACGAAAGTTCCCACTCTGATCCATAAAGTCCGCTCGCCGGGACCGGGAAAGTCGTGGCGAAAAGCATGCCAAATACACCACAAATTCGGCGCTATGGGAAGGCTGAGAAGGCAAATCCAGAACAAGACTTCCATGGTCAATCCATGCCGCGGACCCTGCCGCGCCGCCATGAGACCAGTATGGCCAGGATCGCTCCGCAGCAGATGGCGATATCCGCCACGTTGAAGGCGGGCCAGTGCCAGTCGCCCCAGTAGAAATCCAGAAAATCGATGACCGCCCGATAGCGCACCCGGTCGATCAGATTGCCGACAGCGCCGCCGAAAATAAGGCCCAGAGCGGTGAAAAAAGCGTATTCCTTAGGCCGGGCGTTGCGCGCGAGAGTGATGATCACGCAACCCGCGATCAGCGTGGCCGCAAGAAAGAGCCAGAACTGCCACGAAATGTCGTGACGGTTCAGAAAACCGAAGGCCGCGCCCCTGTTGCGCACATGAACCAGACTGAACAGGCCGGAAATGACGGGTATTTCCGTGTGCAACGGAATGGTCGTGAAGACCAGTGCTTTGCTTATCTGGTCGGCGATCGCGGTGGCGGCGGCGATCAGGGAAATGATGGCGTAACGGTTCAGCATGCGCGCTCTTGCGGTTGATGACCTTCAAACGCTGTACATCGTTTATGTCCATGAACTTGTCAATATCAATCAGGGCTCGCGCATGGCGGCATGAGCGGGCCTTCCGAAAGCGCGGCGTCAGCCGTGCCAGCCGAGAAACAAACGGTATGCGGGGTTGTCCGTCTCGTCGATATAGGGGTAGCCCGCCTGATTCAAAAAGGCGTAAAAGGCGCGCAGGTCCGCGTCCGGCACCTGGATGCCGAGGAGCACGCGGCCGTGGTCCGCGCCGTGGTAGCGGTACTGGACCAGGCTGAAGCTCCATTCCATGCGCATGGCTTCCATGAAGCCGAGCAGGGCGCCGGGCCGTTCGGGAAAGGTAAAACGCAGCAGGCGTTCGCTTCTGACCAGGGGCGCGTTGCCGCCCACCATATAGCGCAGGTGCAGCTTGGCCAGTTCATTGTCGGCCAGGTCCAGGCCGGCAAAGCCGTTGGCGCGCAGGTCGTTTAGCACCTGCACGGCGTCGTCGGGCCCGCCGATCTGAATGCCGACCAGCACCTGGGCGTTGACCGGGTCGGCAAAGCGCGAACTGAGTTCGGTAATGGTGCGGCGGCCCAAGGTGGCGCAAAAACGGCGGAAGCTGCCCGCTTTTTCCGGAATGGTCACGGCCAGCAAAGCTTCGCGCTGGCCGCCCAGGGCGGACCGTTCCGCCACGTGACGCAGGCGGTCAAAGTTCATGTTGGCGCCGCTGGTCACGGCGATCATGGTTTCTCCGGCCAGGGCGTTGGCCGTGACGTAAGCCTTGAGTCCGGCCACGGCCAGGGCGCCGGCGGGTTCCGTGACCACGCGCGTGTCTTCGAACACGTCCTTGATGGCCCCGCAAATGGCGTCGGTGCTCACGGTGATGCATTCGTCAAGCAGGTCGCGGCAGATGGCGAAGGTTTCCTCGCCCACCAGTTTGACGGCCACGCCGTCGGCAAAAAGGCCCACCTCGCCAAGTTCCACCCGCTCTCCGGCGGCGATGGAGCGGCGCATGGCGTCGGAATCAACCGGTTCCACGCCGATGATTTTGATTTTGGGCCGCAGATTCTTGACGTACGCGGCAATGCCGGCGGCGAGCCCCCCCCCGCCTATGGGCACGAAGATGCTGTGAATGGGGTCGGGGTGCTGGTGCAGCATTTCCATGCCGATGGTGCCCTGGCCGGCGATGACCTCGGGATCGTCAAAAGGATGAATGAACGTGCTGCCCGACTGTTCGGCCAGTTCCAGCGCTCTGCGTCCGGCGTCGCTGTACGATTCGCCGTACAGCACAACCTTGGCGCCCAGACGTTCCACGGCTTCCACCTTGATTTGCGGCGCTGTGACCGGCATGACGATGGTGGCTTTACAGCCGAGATGACGGGCGGAAAGGGCGACGCCCTGGGCATGGTTGCCGGCTGACGCCGCGATCACGCCCTTTGGCAGAACATAGTGCGAAAGGTTCGCCATTTTGTTGTAGGCCCCGCGCAGCTTGAAAGAAAAAACCGGCTGCAGGTCCTCGCGCTTGAGCAGAACGCGGTTGCCGGTCCGACGCGAAAGGCCGGGCGCGACTTCAAGGGGCGTTTCCTCGGCCAGATCGTAAACGCGGGCCAGCAAAATGCGTTCAAGATATTGTCTGTGTTTATGGGGCATGCTGGGAACTCCTTCATTTGAACCAGCCGACAGTAGCACGATCAGCGCGTTTTGCCTATCCGTCGCGGGACGCGCATCCAGCGCGCTTTTTACGGGCGCGTGCCGCCACCCGCGTCTTGACTTCATGCGCTTCTTCCTCCATGCTGTGCGTTTCTTTACGCACATATGAGTTTTTTGGAGACGCCATGGCTGACTATAAAAAGACCCTTTGCCTGCCCGACACGTCCTTTCCCATGAAGGCCAACCTGACCCAGCGCGAGCCGGAAACGCTGCGCTTCTGGGAAAAAACCGACGCCTACGCCGTCATGACGACAACCGGGGGAGAGCGCGGCGCGTACGTGCTGCACGACGGCCCGCCTTACGCCAACGGCAATATTCATCTGGGCACTGCGCTGAACAAGATTCTGAAGGATATGATCGTCAAATCCCGCAACATGCAGGGGTTCAAGGCCGAATACGTGCCGGGCTGGGACTGCCACGGCCTGCCCATCGAACTGAAGGTGGAACACGAACTGGGCGAAAAGAAAAAAGAGCTGCCGCCCCACGCCGTGCGCAAGCGCTGCCGGGCCTATGCCCAAAAGTACATCGACATCCAGCGCAAAGAATTCAAGCGCCTGGGCGTGTTCGGCGTCTGGGACGAACCCTCTCTGTCCATGAACCCGTCCTACGAAGCGGCCACGGCCCGCGAACTGGCCAATTTCATGGAGGCCGGGTCGGTGATGCGCAGCAAAAAACCCGTGCACTGGTGCTGTTCCTGTCAGACGGCCCTGGCCGAAGCCGAAGTGGAATACGAAGACCACACTTCCCCTTCGGTCTACGTGCGTTTTCCCCTGACCGACCCCAAACTGCGCGGGGTCTTTCCCGAAGCCGATCCCGCGAAAACCCATGTGGTCATCTGGACCACCACGCCCTGGACCCTGCCGGACACCATGGCCATTGCCCTGCACCCGGAGTTTGACTATGTGCTGGTTGCCGCGGAGGGCGGGTTCTATTTGCTGGCCGAGAGCCTGCTGGAAAGCTGCGCGAAAATTTTCAAATGGAGCGGGCACGGCATCGTCGGCCGCTGCAAGGGTGCGGCCCTGGAAGGGCTGGTGGCGCGCCACCCCTTTTATGACCGGGATTCTGTCCTGGTGCTTGGGGACCATGTGACCCTTGAGGCGGGAACCGGCTGCGTGCATACCGCCCCCGGCCACGGCCGCGAAGACTACGACATGGGCCTGAAATACCGTCTGGAGATTTACGCGCCCATGGATGACGCCGGGCGCTTTCTGCCCAGCGTGGAGTTTTTTGCGGGCCTGAACGTCTTTGAAGCCAACCCCAGAGTTATTGAAAAGCTGCGGGAAACGGGCAATCTGCTGGCGGAAGCGAAAATAACCCACTCTTACCCCCATTGCTGGCGCTGCAAACAGCCGGTGATCTTCCGGGCCACAACCCAATGGTTCATTTCCATGGAAGCGAACAATTTGCGGGCAAAAACCCTGGAAGCCATCCGCGGCAAGGTGGAATGGATTCCCGCCTGGGGCGAGGCCCGTATTTACAGCATGATTGAAAACCGGCCCGACTGGTGCATCTCCCGCCAGCGCACCTGGGGCGTGCCGATTATCGCGCTGCTTTGCGAAGGATGTAACGAGGCCTGGCACGACGCGGCCTGGGCCAAAGACATCGCCGACCGATTCGCCAAACATCCCACTGGCTGCGACTACTGGTTTGAGACGGATATGGCGGACATCGCGCCCAAGGGACTGGCCTGCCCTTCCTGCGGAGGAAAAAGCTGGAAAAAGGAAACCGACATTCTGGACGTCTGGTTTGATTCCGGCACCAGTTTCGCCGCAGTGGTCGAACAGCGGCCCGAATGCTCCTTTCCGGCGGACATGTACCTGGAAGGGTCGGACCAGCACCGGGGTTGGTTTCACAGCTCGCTCCTGGCGTCCATGGGCACGCGGGGGACGCCGCCCTACAGGGCCGTTCTGACCCACGGCTATGTTGTGGACGGCGAAGGCAAGAAAATGTCGAAATCCATCGGCAACGTCATTGTGCCGCAGGAAGTCATCGACAAACACGGGGCGGAAATTCTGCGCATGTGGGTGGCCTCGGTGGATTACCGCGAAGACATCCGCATTTCCGACGAGATCCTGAACCGGCAGGTGGACGCCTACCGCCGTTTGCGCAACACCTGTCGCTACATTTTGGGCAACCTCGGAGATTTCACGCCCGCGGACGCGGTGGCGGACAAGGATCTGGACCCTCTGGACCGCTTCGCCCTGGACCTGGCCTTCAGCGCCCACGACAAGGTGCAGGAAGCTTACGCGAGTTTCGAGTTCCACAAGGTGTTCCACACTCTGCACAATCTCTGCGCCACGGACCTCTCCGCCTTTTATCTGGATGTGCTCAAAGACCGGCTGTATGCATCCGCTCCGAACGGCAGGGAACGCCGCTCGGCCCAGACGGCGCTGTGGCGCATTTTGCTGCTGCTGGTGCGCGACATGGCGCCGGTGCTTTCTTTTACCGCCGAGGAGGTCTTTCAGCATCTGCCCGCGAGCTTGAAGCCGGACCATACGACCGTCTTTGCCCTGCGGGAAAAGGACACCCCGGCTTTCAGGCTGGATGCCGCCGAACGGGCGGCCTGGGAAACCCTGCTCGGCGTCAGGGCCGAAGTCAGCCGGGCCATAGAGCCTTTGCGCAAAGCCGGGACGATCGGGCACGGCCTGGACTGTCGCGTGACTTTGCACTGCGACGCCGGTCTGCGCAAAACCCTGGAAGGTCTGGGCACGGACCTGCGCGCGCTGTTCATCGTCTCCCACCGTGACCTGCAAGACCTAAAAGCCGCTCCGGCGGACGCGGCCGGGGCGGCGGAACTGGAAGGCCTGGCCCTCAGCGTGGGCAAGGCGGCCGGCGAAAAATGCGAGCGCTGCTGGATTTACAGCACGGAGCTGAACACGGACCCGGCCTTTCCCGGCGTCTGCCCGCGTTGCGCGGATGTGCTGCGGCAGTTGCCCGAAGCGGAATAGGAGCCTGCCCGTAAACAAGCGTTTCGCGGCCGATTGTTCGTCCCGCTTGTTTACGGATAAGTTTTAAAATTATTGAAAAGCAGCATCCCCGCGACAGCCGGAAAAGGCCGCCGCGGGGGTTTTTCTGTTGGTCCCGCCGGTGGCGGGCGGCTTGAATTTTATTTGCCGGCGGGCGTGACGATTTCATCCACAATTTTTTTCACGCCGGGAACATTGCTGGCGCGTTGCATGACGTCGCCCTTTCCGCTGCCCGGTTCCATCGTGCCGCTCAGGGTGACTGCGCCGTTCAGGGCTCGTACGACAATGTCGCTTTTGTACGGTCCCAGAGCCTCGGTCACCTTTTTCGCGAGAGCCGTGTCTTCAGCCGGACCCGCAAAGGAAACGGCGGGCGAAAGGATCAACAGTAAGGTCACTGCCGTGGAGGCCAGCGCCAGGGTAATGTTTTTAGCGAACATAACCGACTCCTTATCAATAAAAGTTGACTTGTGCATGAACTCGAAAGAAGTCCACACGTATAAGCGTATACACAGATTGAAATATGGGTGCAATATTTTCTTGATTCGTGCTGCGGGTGAAGATTTGATCCCCTCAAAAAAAAACGGCGCATTGCACGCCGTTTTTTTTGGGGAGGGATGTCGGGATGTTGCCGAATTTCAGGCTTTTTCATCCCCTTCGCTTAGTCCAATCCCGAATCAAAATTGCTTTCCGCAACTTTGATTACGAATTCGATTTAAGAGAAGGGACCTTCAAAGCTGGAGATTCCGTTTTCCACATGCTTCACGCCGGGAACTCGGGCGGCCCGCTGCAGAATGTCACTCTGTCCGGTGGCGGTTTCCATGTTGCCGCTCAGGCTGACCGTGCCATCATGGGCTCTTACGACGACATCGCTCCGATACGGGCCCAGGGCATCGGTCACTCTTTGGGCGAGAGCAGCGTCTGCGGCAGGACCCGCGTAAGAAACGGCAGGCGCAAGAGTCAATATACAAGCCAGGGTTGTGGAAGCCAAAATGGGTGTAAAAAATTTTGTAAACATAATTACCTCCTAGAATAGTTTATCTTTGTACGAATTATATAAAATCCGCACAACAATATATAGGTACGCCGGTCCTGAATGGCAATGGAATTTTGCAAAAATATGCTTCGCAGTCTTTCATCTTGAAAAAACATCTTGATTTTTGTACTTTTTTTGCAGAATTATATGGATAATACATGCAAATATTTTCGCCCGGATCATCAAGAAAACAAAAAAGCGCCGGTTTCCCGGCGCTTGCGTTGACATCACAAAAACAGTTTACAATCCGTACCCTTTGACCACGCCTTCAATGCGCGCGCGGGAAGCGGCCAGGCGCTGTCCCAGCTCTTTGCGGTAGGCAGCCATGTCCTTGATGGGAAACTTGGCCACGCCTTCTTTCATGGCGGCTTCGGCCACGGCCGAGGCCACCCATTCGATCAGGCGCAGATCCAGGGCTTTGGGAATGACGTAGTCAATGCCGAATTTCAGTTCCTTGACCCCGAAGGCTTCCAGCACATAGCCGGGAACGGGTTCCTTGGCCAGCTTGGCGATGGCGTTGGCGGCGGCGATTTTCATGCCTTCGGTGATGGAGGTGGCCCGCACGTCCAGCGCGCCGCGGAAGATGAAGGGGAAACCCAGCACGTTGTTGACCTGGTTGGGGTAGTCCGAGCGGCCGGTGCCCATGATGGCGTCGGGCCGGGCGGCTTTGGCGTCAGGGTAGGTTATTTCGGGGTCGGGGTTGGCGCAGGCGAAGATAATGGGGCATTTCGCGTGCATGCTCTTCACCATGTCCTGGCTGACCACGTCCTTGGCGGACAGGCCCAGAAAAACATCCGCTCCCTTCATGGCGTCCGCCAGCGAGTCATAGGTCTGCTTGGTGGCGAATTCTTTCTTTTCGGGGTTCAAGTCGGTCCGGCCCAGATGGACATGGCCCTTGCTGTCGAACATGGCGATTTTTTCGGGATCGGCGCCCATGGTCTTGTACAGGCGGCCGCTGGCCACGGCGGCCGCGCCGGCGCCGGAAATGACGATGCGGCAGTCGCCGATCTTCTTGCCCGCGATTTCCAGGGCATTGATCATGCCGGCTCCGGAAATGATGGCCGTGCCGTGCTGGTCGTCATGAAACACGGGGATTTTCATTTCCTTTTTCAGCTTGCTTTCGATGTAGAAGCATTCCGGAGCTTTGATGTCGTCCAGGTTGATGCCGCCAAAGGTGGGCTCCAGGGCTTTGACGACTTCGCAGATCTTGTCCGGGTCGGTGGCGTTGATGTTTATATCGTAGACGTCGACGTCGGCGAAAATTTTGAACAGTACGCCTTTGCCTTCCATGACCGGCTTGCCCGCTTCAGGGCCGATGTTGCCCAGACCCAGCACCGCGGTGCCGTTGGAAACGACGGCCACCAGGTTGCCTTTGCCGGTGTATTCGTAAACTTTTTCCGTGTCGGCATGAATGGCTTTGCAGGCGTCGGCAACACCGGGACTGTATGCCATGGACAGGTCTTTCTGCGTCCGGCAGGGCTTGACGGGTACGACTTCCACTTTGCCTTTGCGAACTTTGGAATGATAATCGAGCGCTTCTTGTGTCGTGTACAGAGCCATAAAGCCTCCCGGTTTTTCAGAGGATGCGGGCAGCGCGATCCTCTTGGCTGTTAGTTTGGGATACCCTATCAGGTATGGAACGAAAATGACAATGCTTCTTCCATCTGTGACAAAATGCACAATAAGCTTGACCCGGCATGCCGATAAAGCGAGCCCATCAGGGCGCGGATGCAAAGGGGGGAATACGGCGTTTGCCGCATTCCCCCCGGCGGATATGAAGGCGTTAAGGCTTCACAGCCCGGCCGCTTTCAGGTCCGGCTGCACATAGAGTTCGCCCCCCACGCAGTCGTTGATGACGAGTAGCGGCAGGTTTTCGATGCGCAGTTCGCGAACGGCCTCGGGGCCCATTTCCGGAAAGGCGACCACTTTCGCTTCCTTGATGCAGGTCGAAAGCAGGGCGCCCGCCCCGCCGGTGGCGCCGAAATAAACGGCGCCGTGGTCTTTCAGAGCCTGTTTCACCTCTTCGCTGCGAATGCCCTTGCCGATGCTGGCCTTGGCCCCCAATGAATGCAGCCGGGGCGCGAAGGCGTCCATGCGGTAGCTGGTGGTGGGCCCGGCGGACCCGATGACATAGCCCGGCGGCGGCGGCGTGGGACCGACGTAATAGATGACGGCGCCTTTGAGCTCGATGGGCAGGGTTTTGCCTTCGTTGAGCAGATCGTCGAGTTTCTTGTGCGCCGCGTCGCGGCCCGTGTAGATGGTGCCCGAAAGCAGCACCACGTCGCCGGCGCGCAGCCTGCGCGCGTCCGCATCCGACAGAGGAGCGGTCAGTTTGTATTCGGCCATTACAGTTCCACCTCCTCGTGCCGGGCGGAATGGCACTGGATGTTCACGGCCAGGGGCAAACTGGCGATATGACAAGGGCTGGTCTTTATCTTAACGGCCAGACAGGTAGTCTTGCCGCCCAGGCCCATGGGGCCGATGCCCAGTTTGTTGACGGCTTCCAGAAGTTCCGCTTCCCGGGCGGCCAAGTCCGGGTCGGGGTTCACGTCGTCGACCTTGCGCAGCAGCGCCTGTTTGGCGAGAACGGCCGAATACTCGAAGGTGCCGCCGATGCCGAGGCCCAGGATAATGGGCGGACAGGGGTTGGAGCGGGAGTCGGCCACCCGTTGGATGACGAATTTCTTGATGCCGTTCCAGCCTTCGGCCGGGGCCAGCATATGCACGCGGGACATGTTTTCGGCCCCGCCGCCTTTGCTCATGAGGGCAATGCGGATTTTGTCGCCCGGCACGACGTTGAAGTGGACGACCGCCGGGGTGTTGTCTCCGGTATTCTTGCGGGTGAAGGGATCGTTGGCGGACTTGCGCAGATAGCCGTCGGCGTAGCCCTGGCGTACGCCTTCGTTGATGGCGTCGCGCAGGTCCTGCCCCGTAACGTGCACGTCCTGCCCCAGGTCCACGAAAAGCACGGCCAGGCCCGTGTCCTGGCAAAGCGCCAGACCGGTGTCGGCCGCCAGCTTGGTGTTGGCTTCCAGTTGGCGGAACACTTCTTTGGCCGCGGCGCCGGTTTCTTTGGCGGCGTTCGCCGCCATGCAGCGCTGCACGTCTTCGGGCAGATAGCGGTTGGCGTGCATGCACATGTGCCGCACGGCTTTGGTTATTTCTTTGGCGTCAATGGTGCGCATAGTTTACCTCACGACAGCTTCGCAAGCAGGCTTTTGGGCAAAAAGCGCTTGATGGCGGTGATGCCCATTTTGCGCCGCAGGAAGCCGAGTTGATTTTGCAGGGGCAGTTGCTTGGGACAAACGTCTTCGCAGGCGAGCAGACCCATGCAGCCGAAAATGCCGTGGTCGGTGCCGATGATTTCAAAATACTGCTCATCGGTGCGCTCGTCGCGCGGGTCCACCACAAAGCGGGCGATGCGGTTGAGCGAGGCCGCGCCCATAAAATCCGGACGCAGGCGGGCCGTGCCGCAGGCAGCGATGCAACAGCCGCATTCGATGCAGCGTTCCAGTTCGTAGATCTGCTCGGCCACCGCGTTGTCCATGCGTTCTTCTTCGTGGGTGGGGTCCACGACCTTGTTGGTGTGGATCCACGATTCCGTCTTCTGGTACATTTCGCGAAACCAGACGCCGGTATCCACCGACAAGTCGCCGATCAGCTTGAAGATAGGCATGGGATGCAGCACGATCTTGTCGGGCTGGTCCCTGGTCTGCGTCTGGCAGGCCAGGCCCGGTTTGCCGTTGATGACCATGGCGCACGCGCCGCAGATGCCGGCGCGGCAGCAGAAGTCGAAAATCAGGCTGGGGTCCTGTTCTTCGCGCAGGCGGTTCAGCGCGATGAACAGGGTCATCTTGTCCGTTTCCTCCAGATAGAAGGTCTGCATGTGGGGCGCGGACGAAGCATCTTGGGGATTGTAGCGGAATATTTCAAATTGCAGTTTCCTGCCCATGACGTACCTCGGGTTGGCTATGCGTTCTTTTTGATGGTGCGCTTCGCGACCATGGCAGGGTCTGCCGGAATAATCTTGCCGCCGCCGTAACCGCGCTCTCCCGGAGGCAGTTCGAAGACAGGGGATGCGTCTTCATAGTTCAGCTCGGGCAGGTCGGCGCCTTCTTTCCAGGTGGCCAGCGTACGGTTCAGCCAGTCGCGGTCGTTACGTTCCGGGTAATCTTCACGGGTGTGGCTGCCGCGCGATTCGCGGCGTTCCAGAGCGGCTTTCGCGATCATCAGGCCCAGCTTGACCTGACCTTC
This sequence comes from Desulfovibrionaceae bacterium, assembly GCA_031548325.1. Lineage (GTDB taxonomy): Bacteria > Desulfobacterota > Desulfovibrionia > Desulfovibrionales > Desulfovibrionaceae > FLUQ01. The sequence goes on along the minus strand of JAVBRE010000121.1, from coordinate 1,308 downwards.
GATTTTCAAGGCGGCGGTCAGTTCGTGGTTGGCCCCGGACCCGCTCGAGACGAGTCCCACCTTGCGGGCGCGGGCCAGCGCCTCCTGCAGCACGCCGACGCAACGGGACAGGCCCTCTTCGTTGCGGAACACGAAGCAGTCTTCCATCAAAGCCTGCTGCAACACCTCGCGCACTTCATAGACTTTTTCCTTGCCGTTTTTGCGGGCGACCAGGGCGGCGATGCGTTCCTGCTGCCGTTTGACGGCGTCGTTCGCGGCCGAGGTGCTGAAGCTGGTTTCATAGCCTTTGAGGAACTCAACGATCTTTTTGCCGATAATGCCGCCGGCGACCACGGTTTCGGCCAGGGAGTTGCCGCCCAGGCGGTTGAAGCCGTGCATGTCCCAGCAGGCGGCTTCGCCGGCCGAAAAAAGACCCTTCAGCCCGTAGGCGGCGCCGCCTTTGTCGGTGCGGATGCCGGACATGGTGTAGTGCTGGGTCGGCCGTACGGGAATGAGCTGATGACGGCAGTCGATGCCCAGAAAGTGCTTGCAGATGTCGTCCACTTCACGCAGCTTGGTGGACAGATGCTTGTCGCCAAGGTGGCGGATATCCAGCCACAAGTGCTCGCCGTACGGGCTTTTCACGCCCTTGCCCGCGCGCATGTGTTCGGTCATGCGGCGCGACACCACGTCGCGGGAGGCGAGTTCCGCCTTTTCCGGCTCGTAGATGTGCATGAAGCGTTCTTCGTTGACGTCCAGCAGGGTGCCGCCGTCGCCCCGGCAGCCTTCGGTCACCAGAATGTCGGTGGGCACGATGCCGGTCGGGTGAAACTGCACGGCTTCGGGGTTGCCGATGGGCACGACCCCGGTATCCATGGCGATGATGTGCCCGCCGCCTTCGCAGATGACGGCGTTGGTGGTGGCTTTGTAAATACGGCCGAAACCGCCGGTGGCGATAGCCGTCGCTTTGGCGCGGAACACTTCCAGTTCCCCGGTGCGCAAGGAGCGTACCACGGCGCCGGTGCAGGTTTTGCCGTCATGGATGAGGGCGATGGCTTCGCGGCGGTCCATGACCCGGATACCGAGTTGGGCGGCGCGGTTGTCCAGGGTGCACATGACCGCATGGCCCGTGCCGTCGGAAGTGTAGCAGGTGCGCCATTTGGCCGTGCCGCCGAAGGCGCGGGCGGTGATCAGCCCTTCTTTTTCTTTTTTCTCTTCTTTTTCAAAGCGTTCTCCGGCCTTGAAATAATAGTCCTTTCCGGCCACGACGCGGTTCCAGGGCACGCCCCAGGCGCTTAGCTGGCGCATTTCGACGGGGGCCGCGTCGGC
>JAVBRE010000010.1:0-12926 GCA_031548325.1 Desulfovibrionaceae bacterium | reverse complement strand
ATGGGAAGCTTTTCAGCAGGTCCACAACGTGGGGGGCCGGGCTTCCTGCCAGGACGACTATCTTACCTTTTCCGTTTCGCGCAAAAGCCAGTTTCTGGCCTGGGACTCCGTTGCCCGCGAAAGCTACCTGAACGACCTGCGCCGGGCAAAAGCCGGGGGCAGAAATCTGCTCATGGAAAAGTACGCCCGCATGATGGCCTGGACCGCGCCGCAAGAATACGCGACACTGGAAAAAAAACTGCCGTCGCTGACAGAAGAAAGCCTGAGGCTGGCCGACGAAATCGCGGCCGCCGTGCTCGCCTGGCAGAGCGCTTTCGCCGAGAGCCACCCCGGCCTGGCGGCCAGGGCGCGCCCCGTGCTCAGGCGGGACGAGGCGGGCGGCGTCACCTCGTTTGAAACTTACATCCGGGGAGAACTTCTGACCTATTCCCCCCGCACCCTGCGCGCTCTTGCCGCCCATGTGAAGCAACTGAAGGAACAAGGCCTGAACATGAGCACCCTGACCATGGAACACACTGCGCGCCTGAACGGCTGGGGGTCGCTGGCCGAGGCCGAAGCCAGGGCCGGTTAAGCGCTGCGCTGTTCGCTACGGGGCTCCGCCCCGCACCCCGCAAGGGGACAACGGCCCCTTGACCCGCGGTTTCCGGAAAACATTGCAAAGCAATGTTTTCCGGTTAACGTTAATCCGCCCTATATCTTCAGCAAGTCGGCATACCAGGCCGCCGCCTTGTCCATCAATTTCAAATTGCGGTCGGCCATAAGATAGGGATCGCCCAGGTAGCCGTCCAGCAGTTGCACGTTGTCAAAAAGCCCCAGCACCAGATCGCTCAGCAACACATTGTCCGGGTCGGCCTTGTAGATGCGCAACAGGGTGCGCGGCAGCGGATGGTCGGGGTTCAGTTCCAGAATCTTTTTGGGAGCCTCTTCGTTTTTCTGCATGACCCGGATCAGCTTTTCCATGGTCGAGCTGACCCCGTCGGCGGACACCAGCGCGGCAGCGCTGCCGGACAGACGGTCGGACACGCGGATGTCCTTGATTCTGTCGCCCAGAATAGCGCGCATGCGTTCGATCAGCAGGTCAAAAGAGGCCCTTTCCTCCTCGCTGAGGGCCGGGGCGGCCGGGGCTGCGTCCTCCAGATCGGGAAAGGCCTCCAGAGCTTTCGCGTCGGCCTGCTCCACGGACGTGAAGGGATGATCCTTGTATTTGCCGAGAGCTTCCAGAGCGAACTCGTCCACGGGCTCCAGCAGGTACAGCACTTCCAGCCCCTTGCGGCGAAAGCGCTCCAGGTGGGGGTTGACCTTGGCCGCTTCAACCGAGGGCGCGGCCAGGTGCCAGATTTCTTTCTGCTCCGGCTTCATGCGGGCAATGTACTCATCCGGGCCGGTCAGGTCGCCTTCCGCAGCGGAAGAGGCGAAACGCAGCAACGGAGCAATGCGATCACGGTTCGCGTAATCGCTATAGGCGAACTTGAAGTATTTGCCGTGCAACTTCCAGAAGGCCTCATACTTGTCTTTGTCCGAGGCGGCCATTTTTTCCAGGTGGGCCAGCACCTGTTTGACTATGGTCTGGGAAATTTTGCGCAGCACCACGTTCTCTTGCAGCGTTTCACGCGAAATGTTCAGCGGCAGATCCTCGGTATCCACAACGCCCTTGAGAAAAGCCATGTGCTGGGGAATCAGCTCGCTGTTGGCCCGCTCGATGAGCACCCGGCGCACATAAAGGTCCAGGCCCCAGTCCTCGCGTTGCGCTCCAAAGTAATCCTGTTCCGAATCCGGCAGAAACAAAAGAGCGTTGAACTGCACGGGCGCGTCCACTGAAAGGTGAATAACGTCCAGAGGCGGCTTGCCGTCAAAACTCAGATATTTGTAAAAATCGGCATACTGTTCCGGGGTGATGGAAAATTTGGGCTCGCGCCACAGGGCGGGCGTGGTGTTGACCCGCTCCCCTTCCACAAAGATGGGGAAGGGCAAAAAATTGGAGTGCTTGCGAATGGCGCTTTGCAGGCGGTATGTTTCCAGAAATTCTTTGGCGTCCTCTTTCAGTTTGGCCCGGACCACGGTGCCGCGCGTAAAGGGCGCGGCTTCGTCCCCTTCCAGAGGCCGGATGCTGAAGCTGCCCACGCCTTCGGAAATCCAGAGATGTGGGCCTTCGTCCCCCAGGGCGGACGCGGACACAACCTCCACACTGTCGGCGGCCATAAATACGGAATAAAAACCGATGCCGAAACGGCCGATGATTTCTGCGGCCGCGACCGCGCCGCCCCTTCCCTCTCCACCGGCTTCGCTCTCGTCGCTTTGAGCGTCGCCCTTGCTTTTTTCAGGCTCTTCCCCACCCATATCTTTCAAAAACTGTTCGGAGCCGGATTTTGCAATGGTGCCCAGATTGTCCGCCATCTCCTGTCCCGTCATGCCCAGGCCCGTGTCGGCTATTTGCAACACCCCGGCATCCTTGTCCACGGTGATCCGTATTTCCAGCGGCAGGTCCGGGTCGCGCAGCTTCTCGCCCTTGCTTTGCAGAAAACGCAGCTTGTCCAGGGCGTCGGAGGCGTTGGACAAAAGCTCGCGCAGAAAAATTTCCCTGTTGGTGTACAGGGAATGGGTAAGAATATTGAGAACTTTCTGCGTTTCCGCTTTGAATTTGTGGGTTTTTGCCTTGCTCATGAATGTTGCCCTCCCTTTTGTTCCACTAAAAATAAGGCGCTCTCACGCCTTGAAAAGGGGGACAGCGAAAATCCCCCGACTATCGAGGTCCTCAGAAATCACCCGGCGGGATCAGCGGCCGCAAAGCCTCTTCACAATCATGCTCGTTGCGGATCTGGATGCCGTGATCGCCAAGCAGCGCGGCGGCAATACCCCGCCCCGGCACGAGTTTGCCGCTGAAATTGCCGTCATGGATCATGACGCTGCCGCAAGAAGGGCTGTTCTCTTTGAGCACGGCCAGGGCGATGCCGCCGGCCAGCGCCAGGTCCAGAACGCGGGCCGCCCCGGCCTTGAACTCTGCCGTCAAATCCCGGCCGTCGCGGGTCAGAACCCGGCCGTCGCGCAACTCGCAGGGCGGACGCGGAACGGACAGGCCGCCCTCAAGTTCCGGACAGACGGCCAGCGCCAGGCCCGCCTCCGCCAAGGCGGCCAAACGGGGTATGGCGGACGCGCAACCGTCATAGCGGCAGGCTTCGCCGGCCAGACAGGCGCTGACCAGCAGCAGGGGCCTTTTCTTTCGGCTCATACCGGCCAGGCTTCCAGCTTCCAGGCGCTGTCCCAGAACATCCATTCCATTTTGGTGCACAGCACATAGGCCCGGGTCATGGCCCGGCGCTGTTCCGGCGTGCAGGCCGCGGCTGCCTCGTCGCAGATGGCTATGGCTTTGGCCACGGCGTCAGCGAACTCGACGCCCCCGTAGGTGTCGATCCAGGCCTGATAGGGGTTGTTGTCCCTGTTCTGACGGGCCAGAATATGGTCCCCCACTTCCTTGTACACCCAAAAGCAGGGCAGCACGGCGGCCATTGCCACTTCAAGAGGCGCGTCGTGCAGTTCTTTGAGAATGTACGAGGTGTACAGCAGACAGGTGGGCGTGGGCTCAAGCCGCTCGGGCAGGCCTTCTTCACCCAGATACGATTCGTGCAGTGCGCGTTCCACCGCCATGCAGTCCCCGGCGAAACCGAGAAAGGCCCGGCTGTGCTCCGCCTTGTCCAGTTTGGCCGCGATGCCGGCGAGAGCCTTGCCGAAACCCGCCAGGTACAGGGCGTCCTGTTGAACGTAAAACAAAAAGCGTTCCCGGCTCAGGTTGCCGGCCATCAGCTCGCGCACGAAATTCAGTTCCAGAATGCGGTTATACGCCGGCTTTGCCGCGTTCCAGGCTTCTTCGCTCCATTTCATGACCACTTCTCCCGGTGTTCGGGTTATGCGCCCGATGCTGTCAAAACCCCTTCGGCCAGCAAAGTCCGCATGTTTTCCGCCATGCAGGCGGCCAGCAGCCGGTGCCCCTCCGCGTTGAAATGCAGGCCGTCGAAAAAATACCCGTCCGGCGCATGCCCGCTCTGCCCTGTTTCCGCCTCGAAGCGGGCGCGAAAATCCACGGTCCGTATGCCCTCGGACGCGCAGAACCCGCGCAGCCAGAGGGCGTATTCGTCATACTCCGTCGCGTTTTTGAGCAGATGCTCAAAGCTGCCCCACTCTTCGCGCGGCGAGGGGATATAGGGCAAGGGTATGCCGATCAGGGGCAGAGCGCCGCCATCTCGCACGCCGCGGACCATGTCCGGCAGATTGGCCCTGGCCGGAGCGGCGCCGCCCGCAAAAGCGATGTCGTTGGCCCCGCCCATAAGCAGCACGGCGTCGGGCCGGGCGGGCAAAATCTCGGCCGTCAGGCGCTCCCGCATGCCCGCCGTGGTGTCGCCGTTCAGGCCGTGGTTGCACAGGGCCATTTCAGGGGCCAGTTCCCGTCCGGCCAATTCGACCCAGCTTTCTTCCCGACGCACACCGTAGCCATATGTCAGGCTGTCGCCCAGGCAGGCGACGCGCAGTGCCCTCACAGATATTTCCGCTCGTTTTCGCCCAACACGCCGAGAGCTAGGCAGATCAGGGTCCAGAGGTGCGCGGTTTTATACCGCCCGCCGTAATGTTCCGCGATGTCGTGTATCTGCGAGTGGCAGTTGTGGCAGGGGGTAATGCAGTAGTCCGCGCCCGTGGCCAGAATCTGGTCGAATTTGCGTTTGCCGTACTGCCGCCGCTGGGCCGTATAGGCCGAAGCCTGCAAAAAACCGCCCCCGCCGCCGCAGCAGTAATTGCCGGAACGGTTGGGCCGCATTTCCACGAAGTTTTCTTCGCCCACCACACTTTTGACGACAAAACGCAGGTCTTCGGCCACCGGGTCGCCCAAAGTTTTGCGCACCAGTTGGCAGGGGTCCTGCACGGTAAAGGTCAGCCCTTTCGTGTTCCAGGCGGAACTGACCGGCAACCTGCCCTCGCGGATCCAGCGGGCGTACCAGGAAACCAGGCTTTCCAGACGAAAGGAATGGGGGATCTTGAATTTTTCAAGACCCGCCTTGACCGCGTAGAAGGAATGGCCGCACTCCGTGTTCAGCCAGACCTTGCAGCCCAATTCCTCAACGGCCCTGACCTTTTCTTCCAGAATGGTCCGCCAGGCCTTTTCATCCCCGGCGAAGATGCAAAAATTCTCGGCCGCCCAGCCCTTGCTGCCGTAAGTCCAGTCCGCTCCGGCCAAGTGCAGGATCTTCCAGAGCGGGGCCATTTCTTCCGGCTCGTGCACGGGTTCGCGTGAATTCTGGTTCATGTAGAAATACGCGCCCTTGCGGTCAAAGGGCGCTTTCATGTCCGCGAAGGCAGAAAACTCCGCCTTGACCTCTTCCAGCACCTCTTCCACCACTTCTTCCACGTCTTCGGAACGCGCGCCCATGGCGCTGTGGCCGGGGTTGGTCAAAGCCATCTTGCAGGAACGCACGATGCCCGAGGGTTTTTCTTCTTCCGGCCTGTCCCGACGCGAAAGATAGACCAGTTGCGGGATGTCGATGTGCATGGGGCAGACGTGGGTGCAGCGCCGGCACAGAGTGCACATCCAGGCCCAGGGCGTGTGGGCCAGGGCCTCGTCCATGCCCAGCATGGCCATGCGCACGAACTTGCGCGGGTCCATGCCCTCCAGCCCGGAAGCCGGACAGGCCTGGGAACAAAGTCCGCAGGCCAGACAGGCGTTGAAGGAATGGCCTTTGGGCAGCAATTCCAGGGCCGCTTCACGAAATGAGCTCATACAATCTCCTTGAAATCGGAAGACTCCGTCCCCCGCGCCCCCTGCCAGGGGGATGACCCCCCTGGATCCCTTTTGGGGCAAAATTTCCCGCCTTTCCCGACGGGCCGCCCCCGGCAGCCGCTGCTTTACGGCAAACCCAGCCGCTGCCGTACCGCGTTCACGGCCTTCCAGGCGCTGGCGACAGCCACGCCCGCGCCGGATTTTTCCCAGACCCAGTCCTGGTCGGCCAGAATGGACCCGGCGGCGAAAAGGTCCGGATCCAGGGCCCGGCCGTTCGGGCCCAGCGGCCGGAAATCATCATCCGTCACCAGGCCCGCTCGGTGCACCGGGTGCCCGCCGGGGTCAAAATAGTCTTCCTTGTGCCAGTCTTCTCGGCTGGCCGGAGCTTTGACAGGCAACTTCAACAGGGGTTCGCAAATACCCCGCTCGCGGTCCGCCACAAGCCCGCCGCTGAGAAAACGGCCGGTGGCCAGAATAAGGGTTCTGGCGCGCAGGGTGAATTCCGGCGCGGATTCTCCGGCCTCGATGCAAAACAGGCCCTCTTCCTTGCGCACGCTGAAAGCGTAACGCTGGGCAAAGGCTATGCCGCGGCCGCGCATGGCTTCGTCGATATTTTCCCGCAGGCGGATGCCGGGTACGCCGGGCGGCAGGGTGGGAATTTCAAAGACCGGCAGGTCGAGCAGTTCGGCCATGTGCCGCGTTGCGCCGGCGCTGTCGTATACGCCCAGAACCGCCGGAAGACCCACGCAGCGGACTCCGGCATCGGGGCCGAGATGCGGCCGGATGCTCGCGGCCAGAGCTTCGCGGGCGGCGGGTACTTCCAGACAGCGGGCCATGGCCTCGGGGTACAATTCTCCGGCCCAATCCAGGTCCGGAAAAGGCAGGGTCAGGGGCCGGATGCCCGGCCAGATGCTTGCCGCCGCATCCGCGATCCCCCTGGCGGAAAAACCCTTCAGGCCTATAAAATCCACCAGCAGACAGGGACTTTTGTCCCGCAGGGCATCCACCCCGGCCAGCATGCTGGCGGGCACCGCCCAGGTGGTCTTGACCGTGCCCACCGGAGAGAGGGTCAGCAGGTTATGTCCCCGGCAGACGTAGGGCAGTTGCGCTTCAGCCAGAAAGCCCATGAATTCGGCCAAGGCCGCTTCCGTGTCCGCGGGCGTGAGTTTGGCATAGGGATGGCCGGGATTCAAGCGCAGCAAATCTTTCATGCCCTGGCGCGGGTCCGTGCAATAGGCTTCACAGGCGCTACGCGGCACTCCCAGCATGTCCAGATAACCCGTGGTGTAGGCAATGCCGCCGGTGCTGCCCAGGCGGGCGGCGGCAAGGCCCCGGCGCGCGGCGAAAATGCCCGCGGCAAGCCCGGCCATGCCCGCGCCGATCACGGCCAGATCCATAATTTCATCGCAGGGCGCTTCAGAGGCGCACAGTATCCGCTCAGTCATCGTCGCCTCCCTGAAGAGCGCCGTATTCCGGACAGGCGCGGCGTTCCAGGCTGAACAGCCCGCAGTGCACGGCGTCCGCCAGTTCCGCCTGGGCCATCTGCGTACCCCAGAGGATGGGCCGCTGCCCCTTGAAACGCGAGCGCAGAAAAGAGCTCAACTGGTCCAGGCCCTCTTCTCCCGTGAAAAATCCGCTGTCATAAAGATAGGACGTGATCCTGGCCGAGCAGAAAGCCCCCTGGCAGGGTCCTTTGCCCACGCGGCTGCGCAGGCCGACAGCGTGCAGGAGAGATGCCTTCTTGTCCGGCAGGACGGCGAGGATCTCGTCTACGGCCTTTTTCTGCACCAGCTCGCACTCGCAGAGCACGGGGTTTTCCGGGCTGTGGTCTTCCTGCCAGGCCCTGGCCGCCCGGCCGGGCTCGGTCCAGCTTGAGGCCGCGACGGAAGGCAAAAGGGTCTCGTGGGTCAGACAGGCTCTGTCTACCCCCAGCTTGGCGCAGACCAGGTCGCAGGTCTTTTCGGCCATCAGCCGGAAAGTGGTCAGTTTGCCGCCGCTGATGGTGGTAAAATTTTCCGGGCCGCCGTTCGCGGCATCCGCGTGGTCGATGAGCGAAAAATTGCGGCTGACCCCCCGGTCCGACTCCCCGCTGCCCGCCAGGGGCCGCACCCCCGCATAGGCGCGAATGTAACGCACAAAGGTCAGTTCCGGCACCATGGCCGAAGCTTCGCGGATGTTGAGTTCGGTCTCCGCTATGCTCGGCCTGATGTTTTCCGGCTTTTGCAGGCGCACGGAAGTGGTGCCCAACACCGAAACCGTGCCGCCGGGCACCAGAATGTCGCCGTCCGCCGCCGGGCGCAGGCGGTTGATAACCCGCCTGGCCAGACGGTCGTGGGTGACCAGCAGTGTGCCCTTGGAAAAAACCATGGGGACCGAGGCCCCGGCCATGGCCGCTATGCCCGAGGCCCAGGCCCCGGCGGCGTTAATATATTGCCTCGCCTCAATGCGCAATCGCCCGAGGGCCGGATGGTCCGCCAGGGCCGCCGCGATGCGCCCGTTTTTGATTTCAAAGCCCCGGATGCGAGTGTTGGGCATAAGCTCGCTGCCCGCCAGGTTCCGCGCGTGGGCCATCAGATCCAGACAGAGCCGAAAGGGGTCCACGGAAGCGTCCGGTACCTGATACGCCGCGATCAGGCGCCGCGACAGGGCCGGTTCCATGTCCAGAGCTTCTTTCACCGCCAAAGGGGTCGCCGCGATGCCCGCGGCCGCGCAAAGGGAAGGACAGATCTCGACAGAGCCGGTATCGTCGCCGTCCACGGCCACGAAAAGCCCGCCCGTATCCTCTATGCAGTGGGCGGCGGTGCGCTTCAAAATGTCGCCTTCTTCGCGGCATTCGGCCGCCGCGTCTCGGTCGGAGCGCACGTAGCGCGCGCCGCTGTGCAGCAGGCCGTGGTTGGCGCCGGAAGCTCCGGCCGCTATATCCCGCCATTCGGCCACGAGGCAGGAAATGCCCCGCAAGGCCAGATCCCGGGCAATGCCCGTGCCCGTGGCGCCGCCGCCGATGACCAGCACGTCGGTGGTGCGGATCCCTGCGGGGCCTGTGCTTCCACCCATAACAACTCCTTTTGTCGGCGCGAACTTGATGCAAAGGTGTTCATACTACCATTCGCGGTTATTGCACAAGGTTGGCCCCTCAGGCGGCGGAGGCGGGCGGCAAGCCGTCCCGGAGCGCCGCCTGCGCGGCCGGTACGAGCCGCGCCCCGCAAAGCGATAACTGTGTACGAACATCCCCCCAATACTGATATATACATACCAAAAATGAAATACCCATCCATAAAATTCTTTAGCGAAAAAAGATAACGCGTTTTAATTTACCAGGTTATCATATATTGCTTTTTGGCCCACCCCTTGCATTGTAATTTTGACATGGAATTGGAATTCTAAGGATGTGCTGATTAATGAAAATTTTTGTTCGCTGCCAAGCAAGACGAGTTCCGGGCGGAGCGAAGCGTATCAGGGCATACATGAGCTTCGCACGGGAAGGGTCTGATGCCGGCAGCGGGCAAAAAGGCCGTTTATCAGCGCATCCCTGAATATTAAAAGGAGCCGATTTTCTTGGGCAGACAATATTCCGAGAATTTCTCCAGGCAGTGCATATGCGCTGCCTGAATTCTGTGGCGCAGGATAACAGGCATGATGCCTGGAGTGGCCTGACACCTCGTGGAATTGGAAATCAATTTACAGAACGCGAGCGCACAGCTCTTTGCACCACCAGCTACAACAATTTAACGCGAAATCATGCTCTGAAAAGTAATCAGGTTTATTGAGAAACACATGTTTTGAAGGAGGTTGGTTACATGAATGTTACACAAGAGGCAATGACGAAGCTGGCAGAATTTCTTCAGGACTATGATAACGGCTTTGTGAGAGTTGTAAGAGCGGCAAAAGGTGCTGGCTGAATGGTGAACCTTTCCCTGGGCGTGACCCTGGATGAAGATAAAAATGAAGATAAAGATCTTACATTTGCGTTTGACGGACTTTCAGTGGTGATTGAAAAAGACTTATACGCTTCTCTTAAAAACCCTGTTATTGGATTTGACGCTGACAAGGGAGTAACTGTTTCCGCAGAAGAATAAAATTTACAAATTGTCTGAAACGATATATAAATATAATACGAAAAATGTACGGGACAATGGACAATGGCAGAAAATTTTATTGGATAACATCTGTAGACGACGCTGTCTAAGAGTCATTCAATATACGCCATAAAGTATTATAACTGATGCCTAGCTGCAAGGCTGCTTTCTGTCTGTTGTTCCCGTACACGCTTACCGCATTCCGAGCTATCTGTTTGCGATAGTACTCCAATTGGGATTTCAGAGGCTGCCCCATATTTCCGGTAAGTGAATCCTCCGCAGAAGAAGCGGAAGATTCTGGCAAGGGGGCATTGTGTATCCAGTTCTCAAAAAGGTCCATGAATAAATCGGGGTCGTTATCCCTGCCCCCGAGTAAAATCAGATAGCTTTCCATAACCGCTTTCAACTCGCGTATATTGCCCGGCCAGGTGTAGTTTTTCAATGCCCGCATCATGGCAGGAGAAATATGCTGCATGCTTTTGCCATACCGGCGCAGCACAGGCTCTATTAACAGGGGAATATCCTGAAGACGCTCTTTCAGCGGAGGTATATGCAGACGCAGCATTGCCAGACGATAGAATAAATCTTTGCGGAAAACTTTTTGAGCGACGAGATCCGGCAGAAATTGGTTCGAGGCGCACACGGTGCGCACATTGACGGGAATAAGTCTATTGCCGCCCACACGCACCAGCTCGCCGGCTTCAAGTATACGCAAAAGCAGGGCTTGTGTACTCAGGCGCATATCTCCCACTTCATCAAGCAGCAGCGTGCCGTGGTTTGCCACTTCGAACAGACCTGGCTTGCCGCCGCGGCGGGCGCCCGTAAAAGCTCCATCCTCATAGCCGAACAACTCGCTTTCAAGCAGGGACTCCGGAAGCGCCGCACAGTTTATCGCTACAAATGGCGCGTTGCGCCGCGGGCTTGAACTGTGCAGGGACTGGGCCACCAGTTCCTTGCCGGTTCCCGATTCTCCCATAATCCATACCGGCGCATCATGGGGCGCATACAACTGCACTTTTTTCTTGAGGCTTTGCATTACCGGACTTTTTGTACATATATCCTCAATATTATAACGAGCCGTAAAACCGCTTCTTTTCTGCACTTCGTGGATAAGGCCATCGATACTATGATGTTCGGCAACGTCCTGGATAAACACAACAACGCTATCATCCTGGTCCTGCTGTATAGAAAGCATCATGGTTGAAATAATGAGTTGCCGTCCGTTGATGGTGACAATATTTTCATACTTGTCAATTCCGCTTGTAAATATTGCGGCAACAGAAATACTGTCTAATAATTTGCGTATCTCGGTAGTATTTGTTTGTTTTTTTTGAATTCCAAGAAATTTCCATGCTTTATCATTGCTATATATTATTTTATATTCTTTAGTAACACATAATACACCAACTTGAAAAGCACGCAACATATTCAGCAATTGTTCTTGATACTTTTTTTCACGACGCTGAATACGAGCAATATGTATTGCCTGCTCGACGGCAAGCTGAAGACTTTGCCGATTCGGAACAACCGGAATAGGAATGAGTCCATACTGGTGAGCAGTAGCCAGAGATATGCCGCCGCCTACGATGACTTCTGCCCCCACATCTCTAATAAAGGGGAGCCTTTCGCGAAACTCCTCAATAGTATTGAAATGGATTTTTTCTATTTTCATTGATAGAAGTTGTTCAATGTGTTCTATATCGGTTCTTTCTTCCTTATAAATACTAATGGAAACATTATCGGAGATGGATTTAGCCTTTTGCAATGCCAAAATGACGTCATAGTCAGTTTTTTGGATCAGCACTATGGAACGGCCAAGCTCTCTCATGATGGTGATGCCGATCGCGCTGTAGCAGAGAATGACTTCATACTTTTTGTCCAGCAAATCCGGCACGCCGAGCATGGAGGTATTGAAAGACGTCTTGAAAAAATCCAGTGAAAATACGGTATCGTCAATCAAAGGTTCCATCAGGTGCTCAAGTTGCGGCAGATAGGAAAGCACGGCAAAGCGGAAAGGGGGTTCTTTGTCCATCCAGTTCTCCCGTCGGCTAAATAGCATGTAACGTATCAGCGGCCTGACCGTCCCCGACAAGCATACGCCTTGCTGTGGCTGGCGTGTGAAAACGAGACAGATCTTCAAACCGGGACGAAGAAGGCGGCACACGGAAGGTAGCAAAAAATCACGACCGCGAAAAGTAAAGGCAGGCCAATTTTTTATGAAAAAGGAGTCTAATATCCCATTTTTGGGATACACTGCGTGCGATAATCAGGTCGGAAGAAAACATAATTAATCATTCAAGTATAATACGATATTTTTTTCGCGGCACAGTCTTTGCTTTTAAGGCTCTAAAGTGACGATTCTTGCTTTATGGAGCAAGCCCGGTTGGGCTCGAAAAGCTAATCATCAAATGCCAAGGAGCATACTCAATGAGTACTATCGTTGAAAGCAAAGCGCGCGCCGAAGCGGCGCATGAAGGCCTGACCCCGCGAGTGCAGCGGGATCGTTGCAATGCCGCTGTTAAACGGGCCAAAGAATTTCTTACCAATGCCGGGCATAAGATTGATACCGAACGTTTGAAATTTCTTCTCGAAGCCTACCAGGAAAACAGCACTGACCCCATCATTCTTCTGCGGGCCAAGGCCTTTGCGCATATCCTGAAAAACAAAACCATCTATCTGGACGATAACCCCATCGTGGGCACGATGACCTCCAAGCCTTGCGGCGTCTACGTCTATCCCGAATTTGGCGTGGACTGGATCCTCAAGGATATGAATCAAACCATTCTCAGCCATTTGGGCAAGATAGATATCTCGGACGAGGACAAGAAAATCCTTCGCGACTCAGCGGCGTTTTTCAAAAAGCGGAACGTGGAATTCCGCACCAATGTCCTTTCCCGGGAACTGCACAATTACGACCCCGCGGACGACATTAAAGCCGGGCTGTTTTATCCCTCCGTAGATAAAGCTCTTGGCGCGGGCAATGCGAACTACGAACCTTTTGTGCATCGCGGTCTGAAAGCCATTATCGCCGAGACGCAAGAACGCCTCAGGAATGTAAAAATCACCAGCGATACCGGGGATCAGGTGAC
>JAVBRE010000005.1:0-35647 GCA_031548325.1 Desulfovibrionaceae bacterium | reverse complement strand
AATGGTCTTCTCGCCGGAAAGGGCGACCAGGGCGACCCTGGCCTTGAACGCCGGAGCATGGTTCTTTCGTTTGGACATCTGTGGTCTCCTCGTCTGGTTGAGTAGCTATCACATCTGTCCAAATTTTGGGATCCACTTCTGCCCCCGCACTACAGCGTGGCTGGCATCCGACATCCGTGCCCTCATCGTCAATCTTTCAGAAGGCACTCAAGGCTGACCTTGGGGGAGTGGTGACATGCAATGGATCAAGCACAGCACATTCTTTTCACGTCAGGCATATATGACCGAAATCACACATGAAATGGGCAATAGCGGCAGCTATGCGGTCTGGCTCTTATTGGAGCGGGCCGGGGAGGTCTGGAACGGCGAAGGACAACCCAAGCTACGGCTTCCGCTGAAAGAATGGCAGACAACAGCACAATTGCCGGAGAAAAGGCTTCTGCGAGTTCTGGAAATTCTTGAAGAGCATGGAGTTTTGCGGACGGAGCACGAGAATAAAAAACTCACCATCTACGCGGATATTCTGCTGAAAATGATGGACGAGGGCGCAAGAAAACGCCGGAACGCCGCCGGAGACGGGTCGGAAAATATCCCGCAGCCCGCCGGATTAAGAACAGACACATACAAAGACCAAGAAAAAGAAAAAAGACAAAACACAGGAAAGGCATTCTCCGAGAGCAGTAAGAAAGAGGTTCTCGCCTTTTTGCGCCGTCAGGGAATTGCCCCGGAATCGCCACAAGCGGAAGCATGGCTTGAATACATTACAAAACAACAGCCAAACAACCCGATAGGCTACCTACGGCACATCCTCAAAACGAATCCAGGCTTTGACCCGCGCGGTGAAGAGCCACCTGAAAGCGCCCACAGGCAGGAAAAATGCCTCCACGTGGCAGAAGCTATGCGGAACCTGTCATTCATTGCTCAAGGGGCTGTCCGTGAATCCGGCAACAGGTGAGCAGCAAGCTATGTCCGCGTTGCACTTGGACGCTTGCCCTGCGGGGCCGAAACCAAAAGATGACCAGGGAGTTCATTATGACTCAGGAAATATGGCAACGTAAACGCTGGCGCCATGGACGCCCCAAAACCGACCCCGCCGTTATCCGCGGTTTCATCATCGGGGTACGGGCCAACCGTGCGGAGCTATGCGAATTACAAAACAAGGCAAAGGAAATGAATATGCCTCTGGGGCGCTTCTTGAGGCTGGCGGCATTAGCGCGGGCGCTTCCGCGTTGCCCTGCCCCGGAGCTTAACCGCAAAGCGTACCAAGAGTTAGCGCATATGGGCAGTAACCTGAACCAAATGACCAAAGCCGCGAACCAAGGCAGGGTTAATCTGTCCCCGCAGTTTTTTATGCAGCTGAGAGCATTATTGGACGAAGTGCGGCTTGCGCTACTTGGGGTAGCGCCAAATGATAGCGAAGCTGAGTAAAGGGAAGGGGTTCAGGGGAGCGCTTGAGTATGCGTTACGCGAAAGCAAAGGCGTTCTTCTGGATTCCAATATGGTCGGGCAGACTCCCCGCGCCTTGGCGGCGGAACTTGGCGCTGTTCGGGCGCTGAAGCCCGAAGTGGCCCGCCCTGTTCATCACGCCAGTATTGCTTTGCCCCCAGGCGAAAAACTGACTGACGAGCAATGGAAAGAAGTCGGGAAAAAATATCTGGAACGTATGGGATTCAACGACAACCAGTATGTATTGGCCCGGCATCAGGACACCAAGCACCAGCATGTTCATGTGCTGGTCAACCGAATCACGATGGACGGCAAACTAGTTTCAGACTCCAAGGATTACTACCGGCAAGAGCAAGTCATGCGCCAGTTGGAAAAAGAGTATGGGCTGACCGAAGTTAATCCGAGCCGGGAAGCGGTTAGGCGTTCCTTGACGAAAGGTGAAATCGAACATGCAGTTCGTACGGGTGAACCGTCCGCAAAAATGACCATGCAAATCTTGGTGGACAAAGCTTTGCGCGGCACGCCGGAGTATGAGGAGTTCAAAAAACGTCTGGAAAAGGCCGGCGTTGAAGTCATGCCGAATATCGCCCGCACGGGCCATATCTCCGGCATCAGCTACCGGCATAATGAAATAACGATGAAAGGTTCTGACCTGGGTAAAGGATATTCCTGGGCCGGGCTTCAGAAAAGAGGATTAACCCATGAGCAAAACAGAGATGCTTCGGCAGTTGGCCGGGAGCGACACGGGCCAGCAATTGAGCGCTCTGGCCGAAGTGATGGAAACGATAGGGACTATTCACGAGAAGAAACTCAAGGACGCCGAGGAATTAGCGCAATTGCTCGAACCCTTGCTGAGCGTCATGCTCAAAATAACCTCAGACACGGCGAATTGCTTGAACGCGTTGGCGACAAGCAGCCTATCCACCAAGAAACAACAAGAGGAGTCGGTAAAAACATGGAACTATTATCTGTCGAAGACCGGGGAACAAGCGGGCAAGATACAGAACTCTCAATCACAAACGGCAACAGCGGTGCAAGAGATACAAACCTGCACCAAGGAAATAACGCGGCAAACAAAGACCGTGGCCCAACTGTTGAAGTGGGGGCATTGGGGGTATCCCCTGGCGGCGGCGGTACTGGTGTCTCTGCTCTGGACAGGATACGCGGCATGGCGGATGCCGGATTACGATATACTCACCCACAACCAAAGCGCGATTTACGAACTGGTGAAGAAAGTGGAGGAGAAAATTCCGGCACAGGCGGGCGCGAAGAAGTAATTGAGCGAGGAAGAGGCAGGAAAAAGGAAGTAGATATGGAGCGTTAGGAGTTGTCTTTCTTTGCGGTTTTACGCGGTCTGCCGGGTGCTTTTTCAGGTTCCTGGGGGCCGCGTTTCATTTCCACGTCAATACGGCGCATCAACTCTGCCGCGTCCACTTTCAAAACTTCGGCTATCTGCAACAGCGCAGCAATGCTTACGCCGACATTCCCGCGCTCGACATCAGAAATGAACGGGTACGAAAGGCCTGAAAAGTCCGCGAGTTGAACCTGTGAAATATCCAGTGCATTACGTGCTTCACGTATAACTTTGGCTATTGCCCATTGTACTAAAATATTTCTGTCCATACCCCCAAAGTATCTGGATATTGACAAGAAAAACAATGTTATACTATGGTTATTTGGAAGCGAATAATCTCCCTGACCCAAGAACATTAACCAAATTCATGCGATGCGTATGCCGACTTCAGAACAGCTCGGAAATATCGCCTCACGCTTGGCAATAGCGGATGAGGCTTTTTTGCGATTCATGCTTGAAGCGGCGGAAAGAGCTGGAGACAGGATGTTGCCGGATGACCTGGAAAATCTCTTGTCATGGGGGCGGCTCATGCGGGCTTTGCGGGCAAGTATCAACGCATCCGCTTCAGAAAGAACCCATCAGTAAGGAGAGGCTATGGAGTGCGTCAATCACCCAGGAACAGCGGCGGCGGGAAGCTGCCAGATGTGCGGCAAGGCGCTGCCCCGTGGCAGATATTCAGGCGAATCAGAGAAATCCCGCCATAAAAGGGTTGAAGAAAGAAATCGAAACTGGTCAAGCCTGACCGAAAAAGGAACTATCATGCACGTGAAGAGAGTTTTATTGTTTGCGGCGCTGGCTGTCTTTGCCCTGGCATTCACCGGCTGCGACAAGAAAGAAGAAACCAAAACCGTAGATTGGTACATGGCCCCTGAAAATAAAGCGGCCCTTGAGGCCAAATTGCAGGAATGCCGTAATAACCCAGGAGAACTGAGGAATACGCCGAATTGCCAAAATGCGGCCCAGGCGCAACATAAGCTTTTTGCAAGGCAGCCTGCCCCCGCGCTTAGGTAGCAATAAAGTTTGGTACACTTCTCACGAAGGGCGGCATTACGCCGCCTTTTCACTTGTACTAGCTAATATTATTGACTAATTTATTTAAAAACACATAAAAGAACCACTGTGGAAGATTAAGCCTTAACAATCTGTTATCGCTATGATAATTTACCCGTTGTAGGCGGGATTTCTGCCATGGCATTGACTTTAGCGGTTTAGGGATTATCCTATTAACTCCACTGGAGTGGGCATGTTTACCCATCCGCCAATTCCCAATTTCACCCATGAAGGACTTTTGCCTCCTTACGTTGGTGGCAATGCCCCGTGCCCTGCACAAAGATCTCCCTACCATACAAACTTACGCGACTTCTTTGTTCGATTCGGCACGTCGAAAGAAAGAATCTCTATTCTTCGTGGTTTCTTGACACTCAGACAGCGCCTTCTAAATCTTGGTTTTACCGGTACTCAATGGCTCGGGGGCTCTTTTCTTACTCAAAAAGAGGTGCCTGCCGATATTGATATATTCACAATTGCGGATTGTTACCCGCCTAATATATCAAAAGACCTGTTGCTTAAAGAAGAAGTGCTGCCCCCTACCTGCAAAAATTTGCTTTGTGATTCTTACTGGGTACCCTTAATGCCCCCGAATGGGCATGGCATCGAGCTATCCGCCTATCAGCAGCAGGTGGCTGAAGAGATTTTTTATTGGACAGGGTTATTTTCGCATACCCGAGATAAAATTTGGAAGGGAATGTTAGCTATTTCGCTTCCTGATGGGTCTGAAGATTATAATGTCCATTCTGACCTATTGGATCAGATGGAGAACGCGCTATGAACTCTCTTATAAATATAGAAAGTATTCAAGCAGAGCTAAGCTTTGTGAATGATAGACTCGCATCAATCCCAGAGTTTGACTTTTTGCGCCGCACAAGCTTTGAACAGAGGAAAAAAGAACTTGAAGAAGAGCTTTCTGCGCTCAATGGGGAATGGCGGACAGCTGCTGAAGCTATTCTTTATTTTGGTGGTGAACCGGTTAGAGGGAGTGAATCTATTCAAGCGAGTTTTGCAGCAAAAGCATTGAGTAAATTTCAAGAATACATAACTGCATTTTACTCTTCATTGAAACATGATCTCCAGGATCGTGGCGCTATACCTTTTGCAAATGAATCAGTTTTGCAATTAGCTGGAGTCGCAAGAGGGTCATTTGGATTTATATTAAGAGAAGACCAACAGCAAATAAGTATGATTGATTCTAAATTATCTGAAGCTCTTGATGGAGCTGTGAAATTATTATCTTCATCAATCGAAGAGTCTGAAGAAAAATTTGATCAAGAAATAGAGTCTACAAATGCAAGAGTACTAAGTAGTTTAAAATCTTTTGTTGATGTTATGCATGATGCAAAAGCTTCGTTTGAGTTAAAAACAAAAAATTTTGATATCGTTGTGCCGGTAGCAAAAATTATAGAAGCCAAAAAACACGTTGAAAATATAGAAATTATAACAAGTGAAGAGACCATCGCCGGAGTTTTTAAGGGAGCTGCACAAATGTCTCGAGTCTTCGACTTTGAGCCATCAAATTTCCGTGTAAGCAGAATTAGCGGTAAAATATCCAAAGATATTGAAGACGGGTTTATTTCGGCTATGAACCTGGAATATATGGATAGGCAATGCATCGCTAAGCTTGAATTAACTGAGATTAGAAAGAAGAATGCCTCTACGCCAAGATTCAGATGGGTACTTTTAGATATCAACCCAGAGAAATAATTTGTTGGTATCTTGGTTGGTAGGCAGAAAAAATATTTCTATAATTTTTGTTAAAAATAAGCATGATAGCCGATAAAATCAAGTCCTGTACTGCCACCAGCAATTTCAAGGACTTACGAAGATACTTCGTAAGTCCTTTTTCTTTTTTGGGGGTTTTGCCCCGCTCCTGCCCCGCTGAAAAAAGCAAGAGGGTTCCTTGCTTTACGTATGGTCTCAAGGGGAGCTTTACACTCCAGCCTCGCCATTGAAATAAAATAGTATATACTATATCGTTATATAGAATTCTACTATGGAGGGACTAATGAGAAGTGAACCGAGAATTTCTCTTAATAAGCTTGCAGAATACATTTTTGCACGCCCTGGACGCCAGCAGACTATTATTCGTGACCAAAAAAGACCGAGTGATTTTATCGTAGCCCGATATCATTGGGCAGAAGAGGCAATTAAAAATTTTATTTTACGCCCCCAACAAAATTCTCTCCAAAATGCAATCGCCGCCATTTCAACGCTTGAACATAGCTCTGACTGGAGCAAGCAAAATGCTGATCTTTGTCAAGATGCTCTAATACATTTTATGACACTAAAAGACAGGTTAGTATTTGATGGTTTTACACCAGTTTTGGGAAGTGATAGCGCCCCTAAAATGATCGTGTCGGGAGTGAATGTCAGCGTTCGGCCAGAAATACTTTTATCTGATAACGCCAAGAATATTGTAGGTGCGCTCAAATTATATATAAATAAATCTAACCCACTAACTGATGAATCTGGAAAATATATTAGCACTGTATTGTATAGATACTTAGCCGAAGTTGTTTCTTCTGAAAACTGCGTAGTTCCTGGGTTGTGCGTGGTTGTTGATGTTTTTGGGCAGACCGTACATATTGCACCAAAAACATACAAGCGATCTATGGTGGATATTAATTGCGCTTGCCAAAATATAGCTATTTTATGGCCCGCATTATAATTAGCTGTAACAAATCTTTGCTTTAAGGATATGCTTGCCTAGCTTCGAATTATTTCCTTCCACTCAAAAAGCCGTCTGGATTTTCTGGCAGCAAATCCATAGCGGTATCCGGCAATCCATCTTTGGCGTTAGCCAAGAAGAGACCGTTAATTTCTTCCATTCCCTACACCGACAGCAGGCGGCGCGGGTCAATGTTCAAGACCTCGGCCAGCTTACGAGCGTTCATCTTGCCAATAGGCCGCCTGTTGTTTTCCATTTCGGAGATATGACGGCGGGGGATGCCCGAACGCTCGGCAAGTTCCACCTGGGTAAGACCTTCGCGGTGACGTGCGCTGGAAAGAAACACGGACGGCAATTTGTTTTCTATTTCTTTGAAATAACTAGTCTCACGCCAAGGAATTGAACCTTCGACCTGCTGATTACGAATCAGTTGCTCTTCGGTTTCAAAGCCGAGAGAGCGCATAGCCTCAAGAGCCTGTTCCATCATGGCGATGGGGCCGGTAAAAGTCATGCTGACTTCATCAGTATGGGGCTTTTTCATGTGTCCCTGCATAGGTCACCTCCATGAACGCCGACTTCTGTTTCTACCCAAACCGCCACATAGGTCGGCTGGCCTTTTTTAAGATGGCAATGATGCGTATTCGCCCCAAGCTTTCCGTAATTGGGCCAATCTCCGCGCACGGGGCCACCTTCTTCAATATCCGCTACGAGTAACGCCAGAATTTCTTTTATCCGTTCCGGCAGCTTAGGTAGTGCTTTGCTGTTTTTCGTGAAAGCACCACGCGCCAAAAGTTTTGAGTCATGCGTTCCTCGTATATGAAATGTACTAATTATTGGTGCAAAGTCAAGATACAAATTTACGTGACTGCCCCGCTCACAGATGGCCTTGTAGGCTCAATGCCGCCTTGCGAAGCGTGTCCGGGGCAAGGTGGCTGTAGCGGCGCGTCATTTCAATCGTCGAGTGGCCCGTGAGTTCGGCAACCGTGTAAAGCGGAGTGCCTTGCTGGACGAGCCAAGAGGCGAAGGTGTGGCGCAGTGTGTGGAATACGACTTTTTGTCGGGCATCGGTAATCCCCAGCTGAAAAGAAAAGCTTTCGCCCCACGCCCCGAATGTTGCCACCGTCTTCCAGAGTAAAGATGACCACGCCCTTGCCGTCCACGCGGCGGCGGATTTTCCCAAGCTCCAGCCCGTGGGCGCGGGCTTCGGCGGCTACTTCTTTCATTCGCAAAAAAACCTGAAGTTGCTTCTTGCCCTTGGCGAGCAGATCATCTCGTTCCATGAAAGCCCTTTTATCTCAAGCAGTCATCTTTCAACGTCTCAAACCGCGCGAGAGCTTCTTCCGTTTTCTGAATGGCCGCGATCACAAAATTTTTGGGCACGTCCACAATTGAGGCGGCCTGGATGAGGTCGGCGTCCGTAATATCCTTGCCCTTGCCGTTGACCATGGCGGAATGTTCGCCGTTGAATCCGGCGGAGGAAGTCAGGTCGTAAGCGGGCGCAAACTTCCAGCGCCCGGCGGCATCATGCATGAAGGAGAAATTTTTGGAGTGGTCGTCGCGGTTGCCGGATTTGACGTTGAAAATCATCAGGCGCACCATTTTTTCCACTTCCCGCATATCTTTGGTCAGCATCTTGGTCAGCCGGAGCAGGTTTTCGTAGTCCAGGGTCGGGTGACGGTGCGAGGCATGCAGAAGGCCTGCGGCGGTGTGGACATGTACTTTCAGGCCCTTGTCCCGGTCAAAGCGACGGACGCCGAAAAACCCCGCTGTTGTCTGTGACGGAAAAAGCCGCGTTTCCGGCATTTCGACTCCGGCTTCCCGCGCCATACGCGAGTGAACATACTCCACAAGCCCCTGATCCGGTCCTTCTTCACGGGCGTGAAACTTGATCAGCCAAGGAGAAAAGCCTTCGCCTCCCGTGGCGTCCGGCATGACTTTGGAACCATCGGCGGACACGTCGGCCAGAATCTTCGGCCTTGCCCCGCCGGAAGAACCGCCGAGCCTGAGCAGATCGAACACGACTTCCAGAGAGGAGTCGCCCTCAGCCAGGATGTTGCGGCTTTCTTCCGCCAGGCTGTCGAGTTGCAAGGCGGCGGGGTTCAGGATTGCGCGGACTTCCTGACTCGGCACATACTCCATCGCGCCCATGCCGCCGGAGCCGACCATGAAAAGGCGGTGCAGGGGCGATATTTCGTGCAACCGGGCGCCCTGGCCACGTAGCGCCCTGTCCAGCAGAAGCAAACCCCAGCCATCGGGCAGGCTGTCATTGAACACCCCGGGCAGGCCGTCGAAGACGCGTTCCTTGTCCTCAAAAACACCAGGGTGGAGCGGCAGCTTAAAAGGCGAAAGCTCTATGCCGGAGGCAAGAAAACCCTTGTCGTACTCAAAAAGGATCGCGCGGTTTCGTTCCGCCAGCTTGCCGACAAAGTATTTCGTGCCGCGCAGGTTGCAAAAAACATCAAGCGAATCGATGTTGGGATTCTGGCTCATGTATTTTTCCTGCTGCTGCGCTTGCGCTTTTTGGGCTCTGCCTCAAACAGGCTGAGAGGTTCGCCTTTGGCGGCGAAAAGATTGGCAAAACCGTCAAGGCAGCCGAGCACTAACGATATTTCCAATAAAGACGAGAGCGAGATCAGCCCGCTGCTTTCAAAGCGCTTGATGGATCCAAGGCTGACGCCGCTGCGCTCGGCAAGTTCCTGCTGCGAGATATTCAGCGCAAGGCGGCGCCCTTTGGCCCTGGCGGCGAGTTCCTGGCGGATTTCTTGGGGAGTTTTTAGAGATATATCTAACATATTAGTCCTTAACTAGGATTTTTACAATTTATAGATAAAATATTGTCTATAGTCAAATTTATTCATGCCAAGATAATGATTGTGGCTATTTCTTGGATTTACGAACTGTACCCTTGGGCTCCTTATGCGATTCCGGCACCACTGGCGTAAACAGCCTGTCAGCCACAGACGCGGCTCGTTGCAAGGTTTCATCAGCACGCCCGAGCCAAGACGCTTTTTGTGACGAAAGCAGACGCCCTGATATTTAGTCTTTTCGCGCTTTATACTATTTCCTTGTCGCAATTCTTCCCCACACCTTCCCCACACAAAATTGAGGGTGTACTTGTCTTCCCGACTCCGTCCAGACACGGGATATCGCGGCTCTATTGCAGCGGTTCCGCCAGCCCGCATTGCTCCTTTACCCGTTTTGATATAACATACCGGCATGATAACGGCCTTTCGCGCCGCCGGCATGGGTTCAAATCTCTTTGGATGATGCAAAAAATCAATGCCGTACATAAAAATATGAATCTTTCTCATTATGGACAAGTCTGCTCCCGCGCTCTGCCCGCAGATTTTAGAAAAATTCTTCTCTGGGTTATTCAATACAGGCAATAAGTTTGACTAAAAGGAAGCAGCATGCCAGTAAAAATAAAAATAACCGGGGTAAAACAAAATACAGACGAATATGATGCAGCTAACGAACTAAAAGAAATGTTCGAAGAAGCCTTTAAGAGTTTCACAAAAGCAGATGGAGAAATTTTAATTGCCAGCAATGTGACTCTGATCGGCCAAGAAGTAAAAGATGTAGATCTTGTCGTTATAGGCAAATTGAAAAATTTCCAAATTCAATTTAAAACAAAATCGTATAACAGTAGTCGAATTGTAGACCATGACTTAAAACCAAGAAATGTATTTATAAATGATTTTTGTTTTGTAATTGAAACAAAAAAACACACAGTTGAAAATATTGTGCTGCATGGAACACAGCTTTTAGTCAGATATGGAAAAAAGTATCATGATGCTACAGATCAAAGTGAAAAACAAAAATATGCACTAAGAAGATATTTTGAGGAAAGGGTTGGTGGGGCACCATATATATGCAACTTCATTTGGCTAAAAAATGTCAGCCCCAATGAGATTAGAACTCTCATTGGGGATTCATCGTGGGATACGGCACATAATTATCTGCCAAATAAATTTCAATTAAAATGGCTCGTCCAGCTTGCGTGCCTACAAAGAATTCCATATCAGCCAAGCGAGCAAGAGTCATGCAGATTTAATTCAACAACAAAAGATGATGACAATTCGTATATTGCAGCTATAGATAGTGCATTAAATTTTTTCACCGAAATTAAAAAGGGGATGGGCGAACTAACGCGCAAAAAACTTGAACAGATTACTAAAAAATTACTAAAGGACCAGAAGTATGCTCAAGCTATTGGGGAAAAGCTTGTCATCTTATCTGGGCGAGCAGGTACAGGAAAAACGATAAGGCTCTTAAACATTGCATGCGACCTGGCGTTGCAGCAAGGTCAAAGATGCCTTATTCTGACATATAATCATGCTTTGGTTAGTGACATAAAAAGGACATTGGCCTTAACCGATATTCCAGACAGAGATGAGTATACAGTTAATATCTCAACTCTTCATAAATTTTTTTATGATATATTCAATGGTTTTGGAATCGGATTCCAAGACAACAAGATGATTAAGGATGAAGGGCAAAGTTACACAGATTGGTATAATAATAACTTGAATGAACTTTATGGATACTTTAAAGAACATATTATAGAACAATCCGACCTAGACAAGCTAATGAAAAGAAATCATACGCAGCTTGCATGGGATTATATACTTATAGATGAAGGGCAAGACTGGGATGAAATAGAAAAAGACCTTATATTTTTTATTTTTGGAAGAAAAAATGTAATTGTTACTGATGGGGTTGATCAATTAGTAAGATCTCAAGACAAGTGTATCTGGCAAAGAGGAATGAGCAAAAATGATTTTCATATGACATATGGGAAAAAGGGATTAAGACAAAAAAAGGAATTGGTGTCTTTTATAGCAAAATTTGCAAGCGAAATTGAATTGGGAAACTGGGATATAGAGCCAAGTGATGATTTGCACGGGGGTAGAATAATCATAAAGATTGGAGATTATACAAAAGAATTGCATGACAATCTCTCCAATGACTGCAAGGCAAAAGGTAACTCCGCCTACGATATGCTTTTTCTTGTCCCTCCTAATCTCGTAAAGCATAATCAAATGCGCTCATTTTCATTGGTAGATGCTTTTGAAAAAGATGATATACGGATTTGGGATGGAACAAATAGAGACTTAAGGACAAGTTATTCTATAAATATAGAAGAGCATAGACTTTTGCAATACGATTCTTGCAGAGGCCTGGAAGGCTGGGTAGTTACATGCTTACATCTTGATGATTTTATCAAATATAAATTTAATACATTTGAAGAAAGCAAAAAAAGAGAAGAAGCATTATTGGATTTTAATCATAAAAGAGCTAAATTTGTAAATCATTGGACATTAATACCGCTCACAAGAGCTATAGACACATTGGTTATCACAATAAGAGATAGGGATAGCGATACGGGGAAAATCTTAAGAAAGTTATACGAAGAAAACCCTGATTCTATTGAATGGATTGAATAACAATATAGCTCCATATAAATATAGTGTCTTGTTATATGCGCTCCATGCCCCGCTTTACGCTCCGGGCCGGCAAGTCTCGATACTCCCGCCCTCAGCCATACCAGCAACCATTTGTTATACCGAGGCTTAGACATTGAACTCAGCATGTGATTCGCAAAATCCTTCCCCCAAAATATCCGGAAAATGGAACCCCTCCACTGTTTTGATCAAACTCGCCTGCGCGCTCTGCGCAGCGCTTGTCTTTAACTGCATACCCTTTGGCGAATCTTTGGCCCCGCAAGCGCAAGGGGTGCTCGCCACGCTTATTTTCATGGTCATAATCTGGGTGACGGAAGCAGTGCCTTTTGCGACAAGTTCGCTATTTTTAATCGCGTCCATGACCTTATTTGTCGCTTTTTCCCTATCCCCTGACGGGGCGTCCATGCTCGGAACAAAAAAGGCCCTGTTGATCGCTGTGAGCGGTTTCAGGTCCGGCGCCTGGTTTTTGGTCGTCGCGGCTCTTTTTTTGGCGGCTGCTATCCAGGCGGCAGGGCTTGGCAAGCGGCTTGCGTTGATGGTTGTGGTCAGAGCAGGTTCAAAACCGCGCAGAATGCGAGCTGGAATCCTTATCCTGTGTTTTTTGCTGACGCTGTTCATTCCCGCCCAGGCAGCCAACGCTGTTCTCATGACCTCTGTTTGCCTGGGGCTGATGCAGGCCTTATCAATCAAGCGCAACTCCAACCTTGCCAAGGGGATTATGCTGACGGTCAGCTTTGGCTGTCCCATCGCCGGATTGGGGGTGCTTACTTCGGGCGCGCCGCCTATCCAGGCTGCCGACCTGATATATCAAGCTGTCGGGCATCATATCTCCTGGCTGGAATGGATGCTTTACGGCATGCCCTTCGCTCTTCTGCTGGGCATTATCCTTTTCTGGCTGATTGAATGGCAGTTTCCGGTAAAAGCCGCGGAAGTCGCCGAAGGCGATGAAGCCATTCGCCAGGAGCTGGCCAGTTTGGGACCGCTCTGCGGCCGTGAAAAAAAATTGCTTATAATAATGTGCGGCACTATTTTTTTATGGAGCACAGGAAATATCCTGCATCAATTGGACAATACGACTGTGGCGCTTCTGGCGACCCTAACCATTTTTATGCCGGGCATTAACATTGCCACATGGGATGAATTGGAAAATTCCATTAGCTGGGGGACTCTCATGCTTTTCGGCGGCGCAATTTCCCTGGGGCAATCTTTATTGTCAACGGGAGCAGCCGTCTGGGTTGCGGAGAATACGATTGTCAGTATGGGAGTCGTTTCTTGGCCGACTGTGGCTATTATTGGAGTGGGCGGGTTTTTCTTTATGCTTTTTTCTCTTGCTTTTTCAGGAAAAGCAGCCGCTGTCGCAGCATTGGTGCCGACAGCCATCGGGTTCGCTCAAGCCATCCCCGAAAGCGCGGGTATAAATGTATGGGGATTTACATTGATTCTTTTTTACACAGTTCAGGTCGGGGTAGTCATGCCGGTAAACACGCCCGTGTCCATGATCACGTATTCCACAAATACCTTTTCCGCCGGCGAAATGGTCAGAGTCGGCATACCGTTGTGCCTTTCAGCCCTTGCATGCATGATTCTTTTTTCTCTTACCTATTGGCAATGGGTAGGCGTGATTTGATGTAAATTCAAAAAACAACGCGACCAGGTGCCCGTCGTTTTGGAACCCCCTAAAGATCCGCGCGAACCTGCCGATACAGCGTATACGGCGCTTTCCACGACGCCCGGAGGAGGAACAAACCATGAGCATCAGCATCAACGGATCCGGCGGATCAGGCAGCGACGCGGCCCTTGCCGCCAGCATTCAGCAATCGACCATCGGCGCGGAAATCATCACCAAAACCCTGGACACCCTGAACCAGCAAAGCGGTTCGTGCGGGGGGAACGGCTCGGACATGACCGCCAGCTATGATTTCCAGAAATCGGTGCTGTCCGCGGCATACGGCGTCAAAGGCGCCGTGGCGGACCTCAGCAGCTAGAGCAGAGAAGCTTTGAAAAAGCGCATCTCTGATGGTACGCGACCGGCTTCTGGAGCCAGGAAGGCGGAATGCACGCGCGCAGGCGGCGCCCGAAGGGCGAGAGCCCGGACGGCCCAAAAGGGCCGGATGACGAAGCTATTTGGACAAAGGGTTAATTGAGAAACAGCTCCTAGATGCCTCTTTGCTTTGAAATGCTTGCTTGGCGGCCGAAAAATCCGACCTGCAAACATCCGAACCGAACCCCGGCGCGTCCCGCCGGGGTTTCCTTTTGCGCTCAGAGGCAATTTTTCCATAACCGTCCGCCGCTTTTACCGGGCTACGCGCAGCTCTGTCCGAAAAAGCTCGTTCCTTCCGCATTACAGAATGTTATCGTCCATTTTTATAACAGGGGCGGCCTTTTTTCGTGCCAATGCGTTGCCAAGGCCCGCGACGGTTGTTACCTATACGAATACCTTTTTCTATATCACCGCGAGAATGCCATGCACGATTACGGATTACTGGAGATTCTGGCCGCCGGGTTCAGCCTGGCGCTCATTTTCGGCTACCTGGCCCTGCGTCTGCATCTTTCGCCCATCGTGGGTTATCTGCTGGCCGGTTTTCTGGTCGGCCCCCAGTCCCCCGGTTTTGTAGCGGACATGCACCTGGCCGCCCAACTGTCGGAAGCCGGGGTGATTCTGCTCATGTTCGGGGTAGGCCTGCATTTCAACCTGAGCGACCTTCTGGCTGTCAGGGGCGTGGCCGTGCCGGGCGCCGTGCTCCAAAGCGCGGCAGCCACGGCCGCCGGAGCCTGGGCCGCGACGGCCCTGGGCCTGCCCCTGCCCGCCGCGATCATGCTGGGTCTGGGTCTGGCTGTCGCCAGCACCGTGGTCCTGCTGCGGGTGCTAGGCGACAACAATATGGTCGACACGGTGCACGGGCATGTGAGCATAGGCTGGCTGGTGGTGGAAGATCTCTTTACCGTGCTGATTCTGGTTCTGCTGCCCAGCGCGGCCGGACTCATGATCAACGCGGGCGGCGCGGCCGTCTCCGCCGAGGTGTGGCCCCTCGTCAAAGCCCTGGGCGGGGCCGTGCTGCGTCTGGTCGCCCTGTGGGTGACGGTGCTGGTGGTGGGTGGCCGCGTGGTGCCCTGGCTGCTGACCCATATCGTGCGCAGCCGCTCGCAGGAACTTTTTACCCTGACCGTGCTGGTGGCCGCCTTTGCCACGGCCGTGGGCGCGGCCGTGTTTTTTCAGGCTTCCATGGCTCTGGGCGCTTTTCTGGGCGGCATGGTCATCGGCAAGACCAAGCTCAGTCACCAGGCCGGAGCGGACCTTCTGCCCCTGCGCGACGCCTTTGCCGTACTTTTTTTTCTGTCCGTGGGCATGTTGTTCAATCCCGCTTTTCTGCTGGAAAACCCCCTGCTCATCGCGGCCGGCCTCGGGGTCGTGCTGCTGGTCAAGCCCCTCGTCGCCATGCTGGTGGTGACCGTGCTCGGCTATTCCGTGCACACCGCGTTGACCGTTGCCATGGGGCTGGCCCAGGTGGGCGAATTTTCTTTTATCCTGGCCCAGCAGGCCCAGTATCTGAAAATCGTTCCTGAGTCGGTCTACAACGTGCTGGTGGCCTGCGCGCTGGTTTCCATCACTTTGAACCCCGGCCTTTTCCGGACCATTCCCCGAATCGAAAGCGCGCTGAAAAAACGGGAAAAACTCTGGCGCTTTCTCAACGCCAGGGCCGACGCCAGGGCGCTCAAAGGCAACAGCGCGCACAGCGGCGGCCACGGCAACGGGCCGGCTCCCGGCGTGCCCATCGCCGTGGTGGTGGGCTATGGCCCCCCAGGCAAGAGCGTGGCCAGAGCCCTGTCGGACAGAGGCCTGACCCCGGTGGTCGTCGACCTGAATGTGGACACGGTCAACCGCCTGACCGGCAAAGGCAAATGGGCTGTCTTCGGCGATTCGTCCAAGCGGGACATTCTGCTGGCGGCCGGCATCGAACGAGCCGGGTACTGCATCATCACCGTGCCGGCCGTTGAGGATGTCGCGGCCGCTTCCGCCATGGCCCGCGCCCTGAACCCGGATATCCGCATCCTGGTGCGGGCGCGCTTTCTTGAAGAAAACAAACTGCTGCGCAAGGCCGGGGTTACGGGAATCGCCTTTGAAGAGGAAGAGGTGGCCAAAAGCCTGACCGAAATGGTGCTGGACGACGTGCGGCGTTGCGCCGAAGGCGCCTGTCCGGTGTCTGAATGATGACGCCCGGCCGCGCGTCCTGCGCGGCGCGGGCTATCGCGCCGTGATGTCCCGCAAACGAAATAACCCGCCGGGGAGTAAATCCCCGGCTCCGTGCCCCGGCAAAACTTTGCCTGAATGCCCGGCTCTCCCCTCGCGGGGCGGCCGCCGTCCCTGGCGGCCGGCATGACGCCCGGCCGCGCGTCCTGCGCGGCGCGGGCTATCGCGCCCTTTCCTGCATTACCGAATCAAAGACCCACTGCGCCATTTCCCGCACTTCCGCCTGTGAATCATGCAGAGCGCGCCGGATGTGCGGCAGGTATTTTTCCTCGTATTTGTTGCGCATGGCGTTCAGTGCATTGCATTTCAACTTCCAGACGCTGTCTTCTTGCAGGTATGAAAACTTCCGGAGAAACAGGCCGCGCATGGTCTCGTAGTCCATGGCCAGAATCCGCTCGCAAGAAACCTGTTCGGCGAACGCTTCCAGCCCCGGGTACTCTTCGCCGTCCGTCCAGGCCTTTCTGTTGCGGGGGCAGGCATCCTGGCAGGCGTCGCAGCCGAAAATCCAGGAACCGCACTTGTCGTAATGCTGCTTGCCCGGCCCGCAGACGCCGAACCCCAGCAAATACGCCACGCAGAGCACTCCGTTCGTCTGAAAAGGCGCGCACAGCGCGCCGGTGGGACAGGCCCGTATGCACAGGTCGCATTGCTCGGGGCATTCTTTCACCACAGAGTCACATTTCAATTCAAGCTCGCGGTCGATGAGGTATACATCCAGAACGCACCAGGAACCTTTTTTTGTATAGAAAAAATTATTTTTTCCGACCACGCCGATGCCGGCCTTGACGGCTACCCAGCGCACAGGAATTTTGCCGGCCTCGTCGCCGGAGGCATGGCGAAGGCTCATGGCGTCCAGGGCGGCCGCAAAGCGCTTTCCGTCCTGATGCTCTCCGGACTGCGGGTCCTTGCGCGGGTTGACGCAGAAAGACTTGGCAACGATGCCCCGCAGGTGTTCCGGAATATGGTATTTGCCGTACCAGCGTGCGCAGACGATCACGGACTTTGCCCAAACAAGGGCCTGGTCCGGCTCGGCCATGCGGCTGTATAGCGGCGAGGACTCGGGAAATTGCTTGAGCCGCCCGGCGACGGCGGCCGCGAACCCGTCGATCTCGTCGGTCCTGACGATGCCGCAGGCGTCAAAACCGCAGTCCAGGGCCGCAGCCCGTATGCGTTCGGCCAGTTTCCGGTCGTTCATCGTGATACTCTCGAGCGGATGCGCCGCTCATGCCGGTTTTTCGCGATCCTCCGCCGGTAACGGTCCAGTTTGAATGCGCCGTTACCGTATTACGCCCCGCCGGAACAGGTCCTCAAAATAGGCGATGGTCCGCGTCAGGCCCACGCGCAGGGATGTTTTCGGTTCCCAGTCGTAGCGTTCGCGGGCCAGGCTGATATCGGGCCGGCGCTGGCGGGGGTCGTCGGCGGGCAGAAGCTCGTGCGCCAGGACGGATTTGGAACCCGTAATTTCCAGCACCTCCTGCGCCAGTTCCAGCATGGTGAATTCGCCGGGGTTGCCCATGTTCATGGGGCCGCAAAAATCATCCGCATCGGCCATGAAACGCAGCATCAACTCCACCAGGTCATCCACGTAGCAAAAGGAGCGGGTCTGTTGCCCGTCGCCGTAAATGGTGATGGGCGCGCCCCGCAGGGCCTGAACGATGAAGTTGGAAACCACCCGGCCGTCGTTGGGGTGCATATAGGGGCCATAGGTGTTGAAAATTCGGCCCACTTTGATGTTCAACCCGGATTGGCGGTGATAGGCAAACATCAGCGCTTCGGCGCAACGTTTGCCCTCGTCGTAGCAGGAACGGTTGCCTATGGGGTTGACCTTGCCCCAGTAGCTTTCGATCTGGGGGTGCACTTCCGGGTCGCCGTACACTTCGGAGGTGGAGGCCTGAAAAATGGGGATGCGCAGGCGTTTGGCCAGGCCCAGCATATTGATGGCCCCGTGCACACAGGTCTTGATGGTCTGCACCGGGTCCACCTGGTAGTGAATCGGCGACGCCGGGCAAGCCAGGTTGAAGATGGCGTCCACTTCCACCACCAAGGGAAAGGTGATGTCGTGGCGCAAAAATTCAAAATTCGTCCGCTCCAGAAAATCCGCTATATTGTCGCGGCTGCCGGTAAAAAAGTTGTCCACGCAAAGCACGTCCGCGCCTTGCTCCAGCAAGCGCTTGCACAATTCTCGACCCAGAAATCCCGCTCCGCCGGTGACGAGACAGCGTTTTTTCAGATGCATGCATTCCTCCGCGAACAATATTTCCCTGCGCATAAACCGCATCCTCGCGAAAGGTCAAGCGGCCGGCGGCGCCGTGTGCAGCATCGCCAAATCAACGCTTGTCCTCCGCGTTGTTTTCAATATAGAACAAATGCATAAGGAGTGCTTTTGATTTCCAATTTCACAGCAAAATTTAAAGAATCCTTCATCTCTGTCATACCGGTCATGGCGATCGTAGTGCTGTTGCATTACACCATCGCGCCTCTGGGCACGGACGAATTTTTCCGCTTTCTGGTCGGCGGGGCCTTGCTTATTCTTGGGCTGAGCGTTTTTTTGCTGGGCGCGGAACTGGGCATGGTCCCCTTCGGTCAGCGGGCCGGGTCCGCGCTGACGCGCCAGAGAAGCCTGCCGCTCATTCTTGCCGCGACCTTTGCCATAGGTTTTGTCATTACCATCGCCGAACCCGACGTGCAGGTGCTGGCCAGGCAGGTTCACGACGTGAACCCGGCCATAGAGCGCGTTCCGCTGCTGGTCATGATCGCCACGGGCGTAGGGCTCTTCGTGCTGGTGGGCACGGCCCGCGTGGTGCTGCGCCTGCCCCTGCGCTGGCTGTTCATCATTTTTTACATCGCGGTCTTTTGCGCCTGCGCTTTTGTGCCGCCCGAATTCGTAGGCGTGGCCTTTGATTCCGGCGGGGCCACCACCGGTCCCATCACTGTGCCCTTCATCATGGCTCTGGGCATCGGCATCGCCGCCGCTGCCAAAAAACATGAAGGCGACGACAGCAGCTTCGGCCTGGTGGGCCTCGCTTCCATCGGCCCCATCGCGGCCGTGGCTTTCATGGGCATGCTGTCCGCCGGACCGGTGCGCGACGGCGACGCGGCATCCGAAACGGCAGCCCGCCCGCTGCTGGACGCCTTTTTGCACCTGGTGCCCGAGGTCGTCCACGACATCGCCATGGCTCTTTTGCCGCTGGTGGCGATCTTTGCCCTGTTTCAGTTTGTTTTGCTGCGCCTGCCCTTCCGGCAGGTCAGGCGTTTGATTTTCGGCCTGTTCTATACCTTTGTCGGTCTGGTCATTTTCATGGTCGGCGTGTACGGGGGCTTCAGCCCGGCGGGCCAGTCCCTGGGAGCGGCTTTGGGCAAAACGGGCAGCGCCCCCCTGTTGCTGGTGGTGGGGTTCTTTCTCGGCGCGGTTGTGGTCTGCGCGGAACCGGCCGTCTGGGTGCTGACCGAACAGGTCGAAGAAGTGTCCGGCGGGTACATACGCCGACCGGTCATGCTGACGGCCCTTTCTGTCAGCATCGCCTGCGCGGTGATGCTGGGCATGCTCCGGGTGGCCACGGGCATGAGCATCTGGTGGGCTCTTGTGCCCGGCTATGCCCTGGCGCTGGCTCTGACCAAATCCTGTCCGCCGCTGTTCACGGCCATCGCCTTTGACTCCGGCGGAGTGGCTTCCGGACCCATGGCCACGACCTTCGTGCTTTCCCTGACGCTCGGCGCATCCCGCGCTCTGGGCGGCAACCCCACAACGGACGCCTTCGGCATGATCGCCATGATCGCCATGGCGCCCCTGATTACCATCCAGATTCTGGGATTGCTATTCAAATACAAAGAGAAACAGCGCGTGCGGACCGAACAGGCGGACGACAAGGGAGAGGGCTGATGAATTGCGCATATGTGCCCGCGAAGCTGCTTGTCAGCATCGTGGGCAGACACAGGGGCGAGCGGATCGTCAGCATCGCCAAACAGGCCGGCGCACGCGGGGGCACCATAGCTTTCGGCCGCGCAAGCGGCGACAACCGCATTTTACAGATGCTGTCTCTTGACGACGTCCCGCAGGATGTGGTGTTCACCCTGATGCTGGGCGAGGCGGAAAAGGTCATAGGCGCTCTGACGGCCGCGTGCCGGGCGGCGCCCCAAAAACTCGGGGGCATCTCGCTGCTGCTGGATGTTTCGGGCATGTTCATCCGGCTGCCCGCCGGGACACAGAATCAGACTGCGCGCCTGCCGGGCGCCGGGAGCGAACATATGGGATCCGGCTACACACTGATTACGGTCATCGTCAACCACGGTTATGCCGACGACGTGATGCAGGCGGCCAGAAAGGCCGGAGCCAAAGGCGGCACCATTCTTAACGCCAGAGGCACAGGCACGGAAAAGGACGTGCGCTTTTTCGGCATCAGTCTTGTGCCGGAAAAGGAAATGCTGCTGATCGTCACCGCGGAATCCAAGGTCCAGGCCATTCTGGACGCGGTCAACGCCGTGCCCCGCCTGTGCGAACCCGGCGGCGGCGTGGCCTTTTCCATGAACGTCGAGCGCTTCATTCTGCTGGGCCAGGACAACGCGGCCCTTCCCCCTGCCGTATAAGGCCATCAAGGAAACATATGGACCTGCCTCTGCTTAAAGAACTGGTCATCATTTTCAGCCTGTCCGTCTTCGTCATCTACGGTTGTTCCCGCGTCAAGATACCGCCCATCGTGGGCTTTCTGGTCACGGGCATGGTCTGCGGCCCTTACGGTTTGGGTCTGGTCAGCGCTGTGCACGAGGTCGAGATCCTGGCGGAAATAGGCGTGGTCATGCTGATGTTTTCCATCGGCATGGAGTTGTCGATCAGCGAGCTGGCCAGGCTGCGCAAACCCGTGTTTCTGGGCGGTTCGCTTCAGGTGGGGCTGACCATCCTCACGGTCGCCGCCATTGCCGCCCTTTTCGCCCACGCCAGACCCGGCCAGGCCCTTTGTGTGGGCTGTCTCGCCGCCCTCTCGTCCACGGCCATCGTGCTCAAGCTGCTGCAGCAGTCCGGCCAGGTGGAAAGCCCGCACGGCCGCATCACTCTGTCCATTCTCATCTTTCAGGATCTGGTCATCGTGCCCATGATGCTGGCCGTGCCGCTCATGGCCGGCGTAAGTTCCCTCAACGGAACGGATTCCCCTCTGGCCATGCTGCTGGCCGGCGCCAAAACCCTGGGCATCATCAGCGCCGTTTTTCTGCTGGCCCGTAAACTGGTGCCCGTCGGCCTGGCCATGGTGGTGCGCACCCGCAGCCGCGAGCTCTTCCTGATCGCCACGCTGGGCATCTGCCTGTCCATCGCCTGGATCACGTCCATGCTGGGCCTGTCCCTGTCGCTGGGCGCTTTCATGGCCGGGCTGATCATGTCGGAATCGGAATACAGCCACAGCGCCCTGGAAGGGGTGCTGCCCTTTCGCGACGTGTTCACCAGCCTTTTTTTCACTTCGGTGGGTATGCTGCTGAACCTGACTTTTTTTGTCCATAACATAGGGCAGATCGCGCTGATGATCTGCCTTTTGCTCAGCCTGAAAGCCCTGGTCGCCACCGTCACCACCATGATTCTGGGCTATCCGCTGCGGCCGGCCATCATCACGGGTCTGGCCCTTTGCCAGATAGGAGAATTTTCTTTTGTCCTGGCCAAGGTCGGCCTTGACGCCAAGCTGGTCTCGCCCGACGGCTACCAGCTTTTTCTGGCCGCCAGCATCATGACCATGGCGGCCGCGCCTTTTTTGCTGACCGGATCCCAGCGTTGCGCCAATAAGATCTGTTCCTCGGCCTTCATCACCCGCCTGCTGCACGAAAGGGCCAAAGAAAAGGAAGACATGCGGCCCGAAGCCGCCGACCTTTCCGACCATCTGATCATCATCGGCTTTGGTGTGGGCGGCAAATACCTGGCCCGCACCGCGAAAATGGCGGGCATCGCGTACACCATTCTCGAGATGAACCCCGACACCGTGCGCATTTATGCGCAAAAGGGCGAGCCCATCAGCCACGGCGACGCCACCCACCCGGCGGTACTGCGCTCGTTGGGCCTGCTGCGGGCCAGAGTGCTGGCCATCGTCATTTCCGACCCCGCCGCCGTGCGCGGCATTACCGAAACAGCCCGGCACATGGCCCCGGGCCTGCATATTCTGGTGCGCACCCGCTTTCTGGGCGAGGTCAACGCTCTCAAAGACCTGGGGGCCAGCGACGTCATACCCGAAGAGCTGGAAACAGCCGTGGAGATTTTTACCCGCGTGCTTTCCCGCTATCTGGTGCCGCGCGGGGATATCGAGCACTTCGTGAACGAGGTGCGCTCGGAAAATTATGACATGATCCGCAAACTGGCCTTGCCGGGAGTATCTTTCGGGGCGCTGCAAAAGCACATGCCGGAACTGAATGTCACGGCCTTGCGCATAGCGCCCGAATCGTCCCTGGCCGGCCGGACTCTGGGCGAATCCAACCTGCGCGGAACCATGAACATGACCGTGGTTGCCGTGCTCCGAGGCGAAAAAACCCTGGCCAACCCTGACGGCGCCTTCCGCCTGGAAGCAGGCGACGTGGCCTATGTTTTTGCCGACCCGGACAGTGTGGCAGAAGCCGCGCGCCTGTTCAGCGGCGCTGATGAGAAGGCATACAGGATTTTCGGCGCCGCCGTGTAGCAGCGGCGGTTCTGTTTGCCGTGATACTGCGTCAGGCAGCGTTTTTGACTCCGGTCATGTACGAGAACAGAACCGCCGCTTTTAAAACATTTCGCTTTATAATTCGTTCCTGGCGTTAGGCCAGCAGCCAGGCGCGCAAATCGTTGACGCTCGGAAAAATATACTCGGCCCCGGCCCGGCGTAGTTCATCCTCGCTGCCGTATCCGTACAGAACCCCGGCGCAGGGCATGCCCACGGCATGCGCGCCGTCCACGTCATGGTGCTTGTCGCCGACCATCAGGCAGCGCTCCGGGTCCACGCGGTCAAGCTGGGCCCGGGCGTATCGCAGCACGGCCTCTTTCGCGTCACGGCTGCCCTGCATATCCGCGCCGGCAATGACCGTGAAACATCTGTCCAAATGAAAATGCGCCAGAATCGTGCGCGCGAAACTTTCAGGCTTTGAGGTGGCGAGAGAAAGCCGCCCGCCCGCCCCTTGCAGATCGGCCAGCAGTTCCGGCACGCCCGTGTAGGGAGCGCTTTCGAACAGGCCGGTAGTGCTGTAGTACTCGCGGTATTTTTTCACGGCAAGTTCCGCCTCTTCCACTGAAAAACCGAAGCGCTCGCGAAAAGTGGGCCGCAAGGGCGGCCCGATAAAACAGGAGAGGGATTCCGGATCCGCATCAAGGCCGAAATGGGCCAGCGCATGGCGCACCCCGGCGATGATGCCCGGTTTCGAGTCAAGTATGGTGCCGTCCAGATCGAAAAAGATATCCGCGAACTTCATGCCTTACTCCCCTTCTTCCAATCCCGCCCGGCGCGCCGCGATCATGCCGCCGGACACGGTGCGCGAGTCGGTGAAACCGCAGGAATCCAGAACGCGTTGCGCTTCATAGGACCTGAGCCCCGTGTTGCAGACCAGCACCAGGGGCTTGTCTTTCGGTATCTCGTCCAGCCGCGCCCGCAACTCGTCCTGCGGGATGTTCTTCCAACCGTCGGGGTGCGCGGCCACGAAAGCTTCGGCGCTGACCGGGTCGCGGGTATCCAGAAAATACACGCCGTTTTCGGCCCTGTGTTCCCACAAATACGCGAACTCTTCCGTTCCCACGGGCCGGCAGCGGCCTTCCAGCACGTTTTCCGCCACGTTGCCCAGCACGTTGACCACATCCATGGCCGAGGCAAAAGGCGGAGAATAGATCAGCTCCAGGTTGGAAAGATCCGCCACCGTGCCGCCCGAGGCAAGATAGGGCGTGACCGCGTTGATGCGGCTGGTCAGGGCGTCGCCCGCGGCGCTCGCGCCCTGGATGCCCAGCAGACGGCGGCCGGTTTTTTCCACCACCAGTTCCAGAGCGGTCATGGCGTGGTCCGGGTAAAAATGGGCCTTGTCCATCTGCTCCACATGCACAGACAGGGCGTCAAAACCGGCTTTTCGCGCGGCTGCCAGGGTCAGGCCCGAACCGGCAACCGAAAGTTCGAACAATTTCACCCCCCAGGCTCCCACGGCGCCGGGAAAGCGCTCTGCCGCGCCGGACGGCGAGGCCAGGTTCGTGCCGATGACCCGGCCCTGGCGGTTGGCCTGGGACCCCAGCGGCAGCCAGAAAGGCTGCCCGGTAATGCTGTTGCGAATGGCCGCGCAGTCTCCGCCGCTGTAAATGTCGGGATCAGACGTGCGCATATGCTCGTCCACCAGAACGAGGCCGCCTTCGCTTATGGCGAGCCCGGCAGAAGCGGCCAGGGCCGTGTCGGGCGCAAGGCCGGTGGCCATGACCACCAGATCCGCCTCCAGAATGCGCTTGTCGGTGACCACTCGAACCACATGCCCGTTTTCGTCTTCAAAACGCAGCACCTTTTCGCCGCAAAACACCGCCACGTCATGGTCCGCCAGATCTTTGGCCGCCATTTTCGCCAGCAGCGGCGAGAGGTTGGCGGGCAAAAGATGCGGCGCGTACTCCACGACGCTGGTCGGAATGCCCCACAGGTCGGCAAAAGCCACGGCCATTTCCAGACCGATGAAGCCCCCGCCCACGACCACGGCCTTTTGCACCCGCCCGGCGGCGATGCTGTTCTTGATCCGTTCCGCTTCATCCAGATTGCTGACCGCGCTGACGCCCGCCAGGCCCACGCCCGGCACGGGCGGCGACTTCGGGCTGCCGCCTGTCGCCAGCACCAGGCGGTCATAGCCGATATCGCGTTCTTTCCCGGTTTCGAGGTCGCGCACCCGCACGCGTTTGGCCGCGCGGTCCAGGGACAGGGCCTCGGTGCGGACCAGCACGTCCACGCCTTTGGCCCGTTTAAAAAAACCGGCGTCGCGCAGCGTTCCGTACGGGGTGGACTGCAAGTCTTCCACCCGGCTCACCTCGCCGGAAATGTAGTAGGGAATGCCGCAGCCGCCGTATGAAATACGGCCCGAACGATCAATGAGCGTGACTTCGCCGTCGGGCATCAGGCGCTTGAAACGGCTGGCGGCTTTGGGCCCCAGGGCCACGGCGCCGATAATAACGACATGCATGATGATACCTCCCGGTTACTCCAGCCCAAAAAACCTCTTCGCGTTGTCCCCGCAACGCTTCCAAAGTTCCGCCACCGGCTCTCCCAAGGCTTCGGCCGTGGCCAGCGCTGTGAATACCGTGTAAGCCGGCTCGTTGCGCCGCCCCCGGTACGGCATGGGCGCAAGGTAGGGACAATCGGTTTCCAGCAGCAGCCGATCTTGCGGAATGACGCGCAAAGCCGCGCGCAGGGCGCCGTTCGCCGGAAAACTCACCGGACCGGGAACGGAAATATGCCAGCCCGCGTCCACCAGATATTGAGCCTGGTCCGCGTCCCCGCCGAAACAGTGCCAGAGCAGGGGGTAGCCTTGAAAACCTTCGTCCCGCAGGATGCGCAGGGTTTCCGCATAGGCGTCGCGGCAGTGAATGACCACGGGCTTGCCGATTTCACGGGCCAGATGCAACTGGTCGATGAAAGCCTCGCGCTGGGTGTCGGGCGGACAGTCCTTCCAGTAAAAATCCAGGCCGATTTCGCCAAGAGCCCGCAGGCGCGGGTCAAGCCCAAAGGCCTCGGCAAAGCCCTTCCGGACTTCCGCGCTGTAGCGCATGGCGTCGGTGGGGTGCACGCCCAGCAGAAAAAAAACTTCCGACCGGTCGCGAAACAGTTCCCGGCCCCGCTCCCAAGCTTCAAGACCGAGAAACACATTGCCGATGCGCGCCACGCCCGATTCCTTCGCCCGGTCCAGCACGGCCGGCAGATCGTCGCCGAAATGCCGAAGATCCAGATGGGCGTGGGAATCAACGCCGGCCGGGGGCAGGTTCAAAGACTGCGGCAAAGGGACGGGAGGATGCTGTTTGCTCATGGCCGGATAATAACCACTTTTTTAAAGAAGAGGGGTTCAATGCCCTTTTTTACTGCTGTGCCGGAGCCAGAGTCATGGGAAAGGCCGCCCACAGGGCCTGTACGGCTTTCAACTGCTCCTCGCGGGAATACGCTTCGGCCGTCAGCCGGCCCTGGTTCAGAATCACGTCCAGCACCGGGGCCTTGCAGGCGGCCAGGCGCACGGCTTCCAGCAGGGCGCGCGCGGCGGCGATCACATCGCCGTCGGACACGAAAAAGCCGTTGCCCGACCAGGGCACATGGCGCAGATCAAAGGGCGGCTGGCAGGCGTCCAGGCCCGCCGGCCGCATGTAATCCCAGCCGCCGAACCCGGTGAAACCCACGGGCAGACAACCGCTGGCCATGGCTTCAAGAGGCGGCAGGCCCAAACCTTCGGGAAAGCCCGTGCAGAGAAAGATATGGCTGGCGGCCAGTTGTTCCGCGACGCCCTCGGGAGGCAGATTGCGTATTTCCACCCACTCCACTCTGGGCGGGCTGTCTTTCGCCGCCTGCATGGCCACGTCGACGATGCGGCGTATCTGTTCGGCCAGGGCTTTATTCTTGCGGGGCATCCAGGCGATGCGCACCCGGTCTTCGGGTTTGCCGCCGGGATGAAAAAGGTTCGTGTCGACCATGGGGCGCAGTATGCCGACAGTGGAAAAACCGCCGAAATATTCCGTAAACCAGGCCACAGGCTGAGAAACAGCCAGAAAGGAGACCGGCAGATCCTGCCAGCGCACGCCGTCGGGCAGGGCGGAAAAAAGATAGGCCCAATTCTGGACGTAAACCAGATTGCGGGCGCTGGCGGCAAGGCCGGGGGCCAGCAGATTGGGCCAGCCTTCGGGCGCCAGATAGCAGTCGTCGGCCGTCAGGCCCAGGCCGTTTCCCGCGCGGCCCCAGGGCAGCACCGTGAATCCGAGTTGTTCATGGGCGGTCAGGCCGGGGGCGTCCGGCTTGACCGAGGTCAGAGCCACGGGCAGGTTCAG
The DNA here is from genome assembly GCA_031548325.1 of Desulfovibrionaceae bacterium. Lineage (GTDB taxonomy): Bacteria > Desulfobacterota > Desulfovibrionia > Desulfovibrionales > Desulfovibrionaceae > FLUQ01. Next base: position 8,440 of record JAVBRE010000005.1, on the reverse strand, counting down.
GGCCTGCAAACGGGCCGCCAACTGGTAGAGCACGTTGACGCCGCCGCTCATGCGCGGCAGGGGGGGAATGGCTATGACGGTACGCATATCATTATGCCCTATATGTAACGGTTTAGTTTGGATATGAGACAAGAAAGGCAAGCTTTTTGCGGCGGGAGTGTACTCTTCTGTACATGACCGACGCAAAAAACGCAGCCTGACGCAGTATCATGCCAAAATGAACCGTTACAGTTGCTGGCGGTACGCCAGCGACTGCCGCAGGGTCTCCCGGTCCATGAAGCGCACTTCAGCGCCCAGCGGTATGCCCTGGGCCAGCCGGGAGACGCGGATATGCGGAAAGCGCGCGGCCACCCGGTTTTTGATGAACACGGCCGTGCTTTCCGCTTCCAGCCGGGTGCCCAGAGCCAGGATAAGTTCCTGCACGACGCCCTGGCGCAGGCGCTCTTCCAGCTTGTCCAGTTCCAGGGTGTCCGGGGTGATGTTGTCCAGCGGGGCCAGCAACCCGCCCAGAATCAGGTACATGCCTTTATAGAAGCCGCCCTCTTCCAGGGTCAGCATGCTGTCCCATTCGGAGACCAGGCACAGGGTTTCCCGCGAGCGGGCGGGGTCCGCGCACACGACGCAGGGGTCTTTGTCGGTCAGGGCTCCGCACAAAGAACACAGGTGCAAATTGTCGCGCAGGTCGTGAATGGCCTTGCCCAGGCCGCGGGTTTCGGCTTCGGGCCATTTGAGAAAGGTCATGGCCACGCGCAGGGCGGATTTGGGCCCCAGGCCGGGCAGGCGCGCCAGCACACTGACCACGTTTTGCAGGGGTTCGGGCAGACGATTCGAAGTCATGAACACCTTTGCTCTCTGAAAAGATGGATTTTGTGCAAGAGGCGCTTTTCAAAACAAACCGGGGATCTTGAGGCCGCCGGTCAGCGCGGCCATCTCTCTGGCGGCCATTTCGTGCGACTGGCGGATGGCCTCGTTCACGGCGGTCAGCACCAGATCCTGCAACATCTCCACATCGTTGGGGTCCACAATGGTCTTGTCAATGCTGATGGACCGTATTTCCTGCTTGCCGGTGCAGACCACGGTGACCATGCCCCCGCCGCTGCCGGCGGCCACGGTTTTATGTGCCAGCTCTTCCTGTATCTTCGCCATTTTGCTCTGCATTTCCTGCGCCTGGCGCAAAATTCCTTCCATGCCTTGCATGTCGCATCCTTGCAAAAAATTATTGTAACAACCCGGCGTTCTGGTCCCGGCTGACGCCGTAATCGATGAGCCGGGCGCCCATTTCCTTTTCCAGCAGTTGCACGGCCGGGTGCGCCCGCACCTCTTTCTTGATCTCGGCCGGGCCTTTGAGCGGAGGCGGCGGCAGCACACGGGTGCGCGCGCCGGGTCCGTAATACTCCCGCGCCAGAGCGAGCAGCCTGCCCCCGGCTTCCGGCTGGTTCAACTGGCCCTGCGCGAAACTGTCCGAGGGCGTCAGGCAGAGCTCCCCGCCTTCAAATGCGCCCTTGACGGAGGCGCGCAGCAAGGCCATGAAATCACGGGGCAAACCCTGTTTTTGTCCGCAAAAACGCAGAAAAGCCGACCAGGAACAGTCTTCCGGCGGCCCGGGCGCAACAGCCGGATCAGCCGCGATTTCTTCCGCACCGACGGCAAGGGGAGCGGCTGTGGCTACGGGCAAAAAATCACGGTCTTCGAACGCGGCGCTTTCCGGACCACTGTCCGAAGCGGATGCCGTCGGAATTGGATCAGCCGTGACGGCCGGTAGCTCCGGATCAAGATTCACGCTTGCTTCTTCAATTTCCGGCAGAGGTTCCGCCCCTTCCTCAGAGCCCCGGAGAGGTCCCGCAAGGCGGGACGGGACGGTCGGACCGGCTGCCCCCTGCGGCGACGGAGCCGGGGCGGCCGGGCCGCGCCCGCTTTGCCCGCCGGGCATGGGCGCCGCCCCCGGGCCGCCCCCCGCCCGGCTCAGGCGAGAGAGGTCTTCCAGCGGCAGCAGCCGGGGCAGCATGGCGATGTTGAGCAGCAGAAGTTCCAGGGCCAGAGCCGGTTCCAGGCTGGTCATGACCCGGCGCTGGCCTTCGAGTGTCATCTGCCAGGCCGCGTGGATGTGGGCCAGACCGAAGAGGTCCGCTTCCTTTTGCCAGCGCGCGGCGTCTGCATCGGACAGATCCAGGGCGGCAGCCGCGGAACTTTCGCCCTGAGCCTGGCGCAGCACGAAAAGCGTGCGCCAGCACAGCGCCAGTTCGCGCAAAAAAAAGCCGAGGTCCAGGCCGGAATCGAGCATTTCACGCACCAGGGTCACGATGGCCGGGGTTTTGCCTTCGCGCAGGAGGCCCAGCAGAGAAAAAAACAGTTCCTGCCCGGCCAGACCCAGCACGCGGCGGGTGTCCTCTTCGGTCAGAACCTCGCCCCCCAGCGCCAGCACCTGGCCCAGCAAAGACATGGCGTCGCGTACGCTGCCCGCGGCGCGCCGAACCAGCAGACGCAGGGCCGCCTGTTCAAAGGGCAGCTTTTCAGCTTTCAGAACCTTGACGAGGTGCGCTTCCAGCCCCTGCTCGGACAGGCGCTTGAACACGTAATGCTGGCAGCGGCTGAGAATGGTGGCCGGAAACTTGTGCGATTCGGTGGTGGCCATGATGAAGGTCACCCTGGCCGGGGGTTCTCCCAGGGTTTTGAGCAGCGCGTTAAAAGCAGGGGGCGTAAGCATGTGGGCTTCGTCGATGATGAATATCTTGTAACGCCCGTCCATGGGCGCATAACCCACGACCTCTTTCAGACGGCGCACGTCGTCGATGCCCCGGTTGGACGCGCCGTCGATTTCCACCACATCCACGGCCGCGCCCAGCGTAATCTGGCGGCAGCGTTCGCATTCGTTGCAGGGTTCGGGTCCGGGCGCGTGAATGCAGTTCAGGGCTTTGGCGAAAACTCTGGCCAGAGTGGTTTTGCCCACGCCCCTGGTGCCGCTGAACAGATAGGCCGGGGCGATCCGGTCTTCGGCGGCGGCGCGGGAAAGAATGGCCCGCACGGTTTCCTGCCCGGCCAGATCGGCAAAGGTCTGCGGGCGGTAGCGGGCGGTAAGGTTGGCGTGATTCATGCGGGTTACGCTACGAAAAGGAAGGGGCAAGGTCAAGACGCGTTTTCCCCGCTCTTGGTTTCTCCCGCGAAGTGCGCTATGAGCAGGCTATGCCGAGCAACGTCCTAATTCCAACGCCAGGGTGCGTCGCATGATGCCGATCCGCCATTTTTTTCCGGTTTTGCTGTTGGCTGCCTGCTGCTTCGTTCCGTTCCCGGCGCACAGCGCATCCGCAGCGGCCGCGACGGAGCGGGAAGCCGCGCCCCGGCCCACAATCGCCAGGCTGGCCGCCGCCCTCGGAGAGGCTCGCACCAACCTCGATTTCACCCTGCACCGCCTGGGACCGGGAGGCGGCCCCGTGCTGCTGGTGGTGGGCGGCATCCAGGGTGACGAGCCGGGCGGGTTCTCGGCGGCATCTTTGCTGGTCACCAGTTACGCCATCACTTCCGGCCAGGTATGGGTGGTGCCCAATCTGAACTTTCCCAGCATCATCGAACGCAATCGGGGCGGCTTCGGCGACATGAACCGCAAATTCGCCCATGTGGACGACAAAGACCCGGACTATTCGGCCGTGCGCCGCATTCAGGACATCATCCGCGACCCGCAGGTCAGCCTCATTCTCAATCTGCACGACGGGTCCGGCTTTTACCGCCCCACCTGGGAAAACGCCATGCGCAACCCCAAACGCTGGGGACAGTGCGTCATCATCGACCAGGAAAGCCTTGATGCTTCCCGTTTCGGCCAGTTGGGCAGGATGGCCCGCAACGCCGTGCAGGACGCCAACAAGAAACTGCTCAAACCCGAACATCGCTACCATCTGAAAAACACCGAAACCCGCAAGGGCGACCTGGAGATGGAAAAAACTCTGACCTATTTCGCCATCAACCAGGGCAAACCTTCGTTCGGCGTCGAAGCCAGCAAGAGTTTCACCACTGAATACCGCAGCTACTACCATATCCAGGTGCTTGAATCCTTCATGCGGCAGATGGGCATCGGCTTCAAACGCGACTTTCCTCTGACCCCGGCCGGGGTCAAAACCGCCATCAACAGCGACGTGGGCATCGCGCTCTACGACGACCGTCTGGTGCTGCCGCTGGACGATGCCCGGCCCTCTTTGGGTTACGTGCCCCTGAAAAAGAACGCGGCCGTCGCGGCAAAGTGCACCAAACCCCTGCTGGCCGTGCTCAAGGACAAGGACAACTGGCGCGTGGCCTACGGCAACCGCACCCTGACCCGTCTGGTGCCCCAGTACATGGATTATGACGACAGCCTGTCCGGTCTGGAAATCACACGCGACGGGAAAAGCGTCGCCGTTCCCATCGGCGAGGTGGTTGCGGTGAACAACTCCTTTTCGATCAAAAGCATGCCCGGCTATCGGGTCAACGCCATCGGCGCCACCAAAGAAAGAGACGACGGCAGCGAATGCGGCGTCACTCTGCGCAGGCAGGACTTCATGTCCCGCTATTCCGTGGACAAGGGCGGCACCACCTACCGGGTTGAAGTATACAGGGACAACGCCTTTGCCGGCATGATTCTGGTCCGCTTCGGCAAGGCCCTGCCCGCGTCCCGCGACACCCTGACCGCCGTCGGCGGATCGGAATCGTCTTTCGGGTATTAGACGTTTTCACTTTGAAAACGCTCTCAGCGAGCAGCGCAGCGTGCCTTTACGGCATGGTACGCTTGAAATGCTTGCAGAGCAATTCACGAATGAAATGAGTCAATTGCTCTACACAAGCAGCTTCGGCTTGTGCGCATTCGGGAGAAGATGTACCTTTTGGTCTTTGCGCCATGCGTCAGAAAAAATTCGCGGACGTTTCAAAGCGGATATATATTAGAAACCGCCTCTGAAAGCTTTGCTGATATTTTTCGTTGTAGTATAGTGGGCCTGCCCTTTTCTCATATGTCCCCATATATCTCTGTTTTATTCGCACAAACAGAAACGGCGCACCGCGCCACAAAAGGAGGCTTCCATGGCAGCACCGAAGAATGACCGCGAAACCCGGAAAAAGAAAGTTATCGATGCTCTGAACAAAGCCCGGGGCATGGAACTTTTCGCCATCACCCAGTACATGCACCAGCACTATACCCTGGACGACGCGGATTTCGGCGAGTTGGCCGCCAACATGAAGCGCGTGGCCATTGACGAAATGACCCATGCGGAAATGTTCGCCGAACGCATCAAGGACCTGGGCGGCGACGCCACCACAGAACGCGACGGCAAGGTCGTCAAGGGCCAGGACGTGCGCAAGATCTATCCCTTTGACTCCAACACCGAACTGGATACCATCGACGCGTACAACCAGTTGCAGGCCACCTGTCGCGAATGCGGCGACTCCGTCAGCGCCAAGCTGTTCGAGACCATCATCGCCGAGGAACAGGCCCACCAGACCTATTTCGACAACGTCGCCAACCACATCAAGACCCTGGGCGACACGTACCTTTCAAAAATTGCCGGTACCAGCGCTTCCACCGGCGGCACCACCAAAGGCTTCGTCGCGGCCCAGAGCGGCACGGCCGCCGGCTGAGTAAATTCGCGGGGGAAGGAAGAAAAACTTTTTTATAAAAAAATTTCTCTTCCTTCTCCCGCACCTCCATCCTTTTTTCAAAAAATTTTTGATAGTTGTACAAGCGCCCGACGCGGCACGCAAGGAGGCTTCATGAACGGCACGAAATGGACGGCCCCTGAAATTCTGAAACTGTCCGCCGCATACTGGCCCAGTTGCGCCGTGCAGACCGCCGTTTGCCTTGACCTTTTCACCACGCTGGACCGGGCCGCGGCAAAAGGCGAAAACGCCGGCCCCGACATGCTGGCAAAACGCCTGAATTGCGATGCGCGGGCAATGGGCATGTTCGTCACCGCCCTCACGGCTCTCGGCTTTCTGGAGCGGAAGGGCGAAGAGCTGCGCCTCACGGAAGAAAGTCGCCGCTACCTTTCCGCCGACTCGCCGGAGTACCTCGGCTTCATCATCCGCCATCACAGCCACATCATGCCCGCCTGGACCAGGCTGAAAGAATCCCTGCGCACGGGCCGCCGCATGCGGGACAACTCGTCTTCCGACACCGGCAGCCTTGAGGAACGCGAGGCCTTTCTCATGGGCATGTTCAACGTGGCCGTGAACCAGGCCGACGCCGTGGCCGCCCGCCTTGACCTGAAGGGAAAAAAGCGCCTGCTGGACCTGGGCGGCGGTCCCGGCACCTCTGCCGTGTATTTTTGCCGCCACAACCCGGACCTTTGCGCCACCGTCTTTGACCTGCCCACCAGCGAAAGTTTCGCCCTGAACATTATCAAACGCTACGGCCTTGAGGCGCGCATCAATTTCATGGGCGGCGATTTTTTGCAAAGCGAACTGCCGACCGGCTATGATGCGGCCTGGCTGTCGCAGATTCTGCACGGCGAGACGCCCGAAGACGCGGTAAAACTGGTCGCGCGGGCGGCCAGGACTCTGAACCCCGGCGGCCTGCTCTGCGTGCAGGAATTCATCATCGACGACGATCGGCGCGGACCGGCCCATTCCGCCCTCTTTTCCCTGACTATGCTGGTGGGCACCGAAGGCGGCCAGAGCTACACGCAATCCGAAATCGCGGCCATGCTCGAAAACGCCGGGGCCGTGAATGTTCGCCGTATCGACGCGCCCCTGCCGCCAGGTTGTGGCATTATGGCCGGAAACATGCGCTGAAAACGTGCGGAGCGTGGGCAATGCCTGCGTTAAAGCGCCTTTTTGCCTCCGTCATGTACCACAAAAGTACACTTCGTCGGCAAAAAAGGCGTTTTGCCTTGGCCTTGCCCACGCTCCGCGCGTTTTGGGGTGTTTGTATTTTCTTCGACGTGCCGTTTCGCAGCCCGCCTGTACGCGGGCGAAGCGCGAGGCAAGAACGAGGAAAAGCCGTTTTTTGCGACAGGAGTGTACTCTTCGGTACTCGGCCGGAGCAAAAAACGGCTTTGACGAAGCAATTGCCCGCGATCCGCCCGTGTCAGCCAGGTAAAGCGTCCCGCAGCATCGCGCCCACAGAGGCATATTCCTTTTTGGCTTCGCGCCTGACCGCGTCCGCGGCCCCGCTCACTGTGACCCCGCCGAAACGCCGGATCATGGGCAGATCGTTCTGCCCGTCGCCCACGGCCAAAAGACCCTCTTCCGGCCAGCCCTTGGCGTTCAGCAGGTCCGCGATTCCCGTGGCCTTGCTGATGCCGGCCCGAGCGATGTCGATGCACCAGCCGTTCTGATAGGCGTACAGCCACTCACCGAAAGTTTCGTTCAGACGCCGGGCGTGCGCTTCGGCCTCCGCCGCCAAAGGGTAGGTCAGACTGATCTGCTGCACGCCCCGCACGGCCGCGGCTTCGGCCAGCGTGACCTCGGTATAGGGCACGCCCAGCTTGGGGTACCAGGACCCGTCGCCGTTGAGATGCAGATAGGCCGCGCCGTGCGCGAACAGCGCGCAATGCTGGGAAGCGCGCGCGGCGGAATGTTCCAGCACGCGCGGCACCATGGCGCCGGCGATGTCGGTGCTGCCCAGCACCGACAGGTCGCCGTCGTAAATGATGGCCCCGGTGGCGCAGACCAAAAAGTCGTATTCAAAACCCCAGCGTTCTATTTCCGGCAACAGCATGGACAGGTCGCGCCCGGTCGCCAGACCGAACACGTTGCCGGCGGACCGCCAGGCGCTGATGGCGGTGACGGTTTCATCGGGGACTCTGCCGCCCAGACTGAGGGTGCCGTCATAATCACTGACTGCGACGCGCATGATCATCTCCCGTGGCTGAACTCAAAAAATATAATGCCGGCGCGGGGATGTGGCAAGCCGGACTGAATGACGCGGGACAAAGCTTGTCGCGCGGCCGGAGCAATTTCGCTTTGAAATTGCAAAGTTAATCCGCTTCGGATGCGTTGCGTGGCGGCATCATGTTGTTGCGCGTCGGGGTCGGGGGCGTCGGGACTGCGTGCATGAAAAGCTGCACTGCTGTCGCCGCCCGCTCAGCGGCCCGGAACTTCGGCTTTCCACAAGCTCGCGGGATCGCCGAGACTTTCTTCAATGTGCGTGAAAAAACGACCGATATGCAGTCCGTCACAAAAAGAATGGTTGAATTTGCAGCTTATGGGGATCATGCCGCCATGCATTTTGCCCCAACTGAGAATGGGAATGCTCTGTCCGAAACAATATTCGGCGGCGGATATGGATTGAAAGTGAATCCAGGGCACGAAACTGGCGCATAAAAAGTCTTCCCTGTTGATTTCTATGGGCGCGACCGGGCCATTTTTAGCCGCTTCGACCTTTGGAACCGCTTCCGCCGCGAACTCGGGAAAAGTGGAGGCGTATTCGCACCAGATTTCCCGAAACATCTCCTGTTCGGTCATGATGGGCGTCATAACTGCG